>CAIOAQ010000164.1 GCA_903856025.1 uncultured beta proteobacterium | reverse complement strand
TACAGCCGCTAAGCTTCGAATTATAGCAATATTTTAAATGGTAGGCCGTGTAGGACTTGAACCTACGACCAAAGGATTCTGAGTCCTCTGCTCTAACCAACTGAGCTAACGGCCCGACCGAAGGCGCGATTGTAAGGGGCTACTTGTGGTGGCTCAGCGCGTTGCTGACCAATTTTGATGTGATATCCACAATCTGGATCATGCGGTCATACGCCATTCGGGTGGGGCCAACCACGCCCAGGGTACCAACCACCATGCCATCGACTTCATAGGGCGCACTGACGATCGACAGGTCTTCAAAGGGCACCACCTGGCTCTCGCCACCAATAAAAATCCGCACCCCCTCAGCCTGGCCGGTGACATCCAGCAGGCGCATCAATTGCGCTTTTTGCTCAAACAAGTCAAAAGCGCGCCGCAAATGGCTCATGTCGTTGGAAAAGTCACTCACCGACAAAAGGTTTCTTTCCCCTGATATCACCACCTCGTCCTTCGCATCTGACAGCACCTCTGAGTTTGCCGCCACCGCAGCATGCATCAAAGTCGCAATTTCGGCACGCAACGAATCAACTTCTGCCTTCAGCCGCTCACGCACTTGATCGATCGCCAAGCCAACGTAATTGGCATTGAGGTAATTGGCCGCTTCGATCAAATTGGCCTGAGTGTGATCCACCTCGGTAAAGATGACCCGGTTTTGCACATCGCCTTCCGGCGACACAATGATGACCAGGACACGTCGATCAGAAAGCCGTAAAAATTCAATGTGATGAAAAACAGAGGTGCGCCGCGGCGCGATCACCACTCCGACAAACTGCGACAAACTTGACAAAAGATTGGCAGCGTTCGAAATAACCTTTTGTGGTTGATCAGGTGCCAGGCTGTGCTGGCCAAATTCACCACGCTGAACCGTCAACATGGTGTCCACAAACAACCTGTAGCCACGCGCGGTGGGAATGCGCCCCGCCGACGTGTGCGGGCTGGCGATCAGGCCAAGCTCTTCCAAATCGGACATTACATTGCGAATGGTGGCGGGCGACAGGTCCAGCCCCGAGGCCCTTGAGAGCGTTCGCGAGCCCACCGGTTGCCCGTCGGCAATATAACGCTCCACCAGCGCTTTTAACAATAACTTGGCACGGTCATCCAGCATCGCTTCATTCTATGTCTTTGGAA
This sequence comes from uncultured beta proteobacterium, assembly GCA_903856025.1. Lineage (GTDB taxonomy): Bacteria > Pseudomonadota > Gammaproteobacteria > Burkholderiales > Burkholderiaceae_C > Rhodoferax. Next base: position 29,499 of record CAIOAQ010000164.1, on the reverse strand, counting down.
AAAGCAAATGGCATTCGGTACGATGGCCATTCTGAGCATAGAACAGGCTGACCCAAACCGCCCTTATCTTGTCAAAAACCCCAGCACCCGGTCCGCAAACTTGCCATAGGGAGGCATCAGGAGTTTGAGTGAACTCCAGCGTGCTTGGTAAAACACCGGACGCAATTTTGAGAAAGTCTCAAAACCTTCATGTCCATGGTAGTGCCCCATGCCCGAGTCGCCCACCCCACCAAACGGCAGGTCGTGCTGGCCGACGTGGAACAGGGCGTCGTTCACGGACACACCACCCGACATCACATGATCAATGATGTGCTGAACTTTGGCACTGTCATAACTGAACGGATAGACCGCCAGTGGCCGCGGCCCGGCGTTGATGCTGGCCACCACCTCGTCCAGCGAGGTGTAGCTGCGCAGCGGCAGGATCGGCCCGAAGATTTCGCGCTGCATCAACGCACAGTCTGCCGGTGCGTCCAGCACGATGTGCGGAGCGATCTTGCGGGTGCTGGCATCAAAGGCCGGCCCGTCGATCAGTTGCACCACTTTTGCGCCCCGGCTGCGTGCTTCGTCCAGGGCAGCCAGCAGTCGATCAAACGAACGCTGGTCAATAATGGAGGTGTAATCCGACGAGTCGATGCTGGGGTAGCGAACCGCCACAATGTCGCGCGCGAGTCGAACAAATTCGTTCACTTTGTCTGCGGGTAGCCAGGCGTGGTCCACCGTGGTGCAGATTTGCCCGGCATTGAGCAGTTTGACAAACATGATGCGATCGGCTGCAGTTTGCAGAGGAAAATCGTCGCATACCACTGCGGGGGCCTTGCCCCCCAGCTCCAGCGTCACCGGACACAGGTTGGCAGCGGCTGCAGCCATCACCGCGCGCCCCGTTTGGCCTGAGCCAGTGAACAGCAAATGGTCAAACTTCAATTTTGAGAATTCAATCCCTACGCCACCGGTTTCGTCGAAAAATTGCAGTTTCTCTGGCGGGAAATAAGATGGCATGTGTGTCATCAAATACGCTGCCAGATGCCGCGAGTTTTCGCTCATTTTGACCATGGCGCGGTTACCTGCTGCAAATATGTAGCTCAAGGGAACCAGGCTCAGGTTGAGCGGAAAGTTCCACGGCACGATCACGCCCACCACACCCAGTGGCTGAGGGATCACACGGTTGCTTGCACCAAAAAAATTGCGCCAATCCACCCCACGACGTTGCGGGCGCATCCAGCTGCGAAGCTCGCCCACCACATGGTCAATGCCGTCCACCACCGGAAAAATTTCCGCCAGCAAAGTCTCGTGGCGCGAGCGGTGACCGTAGTCAGCGCTGATGGCATCACACAACGCCTCTTTGTGTTCACGCACAAAACGCTGCAGCGTCCGAAGATCCGCCTTGCGCTGTTGCAAGGTAGGGACCGGATCTGCAAAGTAGGCTTGACGCTGCAATTCAAGCGTCCGTGCAAGGTGATCAGTCATGGCGTTATCAGGGTGTTCCACATAAAAACAGTTTAGGCCCGAATCGCTGTGCGTAACCGCCCGATGGTGCCGATTGAACGCCGCACTCTAACCTGCTGGAGTTAACCCTGTCGTCGGCGCTGTTCACGCAACATGAACAAGTAAAGCCCTTCCACTTTTTCACGTGCCCAAGGCGTTTTCCGCAAAAATTTCAGGCTCGATGCCAGACTGGGGTCATGGGTAAAGCATCGCACCGCAATGCGTTCGCCCAAACCCGGCCAACCGAAATGGGCTACCAGCGCAGTCAAGATGGCTTCCAAGGTCATGCCGTGCAAGGGGTTGTGGGGCTGCGCCCCGGATGTTGACTGGGTAGACGGCATATTCATAGTCAGCATTTTGACTGACTTTGTGTTCAAGTCAGTCAAAAGATCACCCATGTGCAGCATGCAGTGCTACCATTTTGATATTCATAAAAAGAGGAGACTTACTTTGCCCAGCATGCAATTTACCGACGTGATCTCTGTGAGCCAACGACGTGGCGCTGCCTGAAGACGACCTGTCCTCGCTGCAGGCGATGGTGATCGATGGCAACCCGACCTCTCGTTCGATCCTGGTATCACAGTTGCGCGACTACGGCATGAGCACCGTGGTGCAATGTGCCCGTTTGGTGGACGCACGACGGCAGCTTGAATACCGAAAATTTGACGTGGTGCTGTGCGAACTTCACTTTCCGACGGAGTCCATGTCAGGCCAGGACTTGCTCGATGACCTGCGGCGCAACCAGCTGCTGCCATTTGCCACGGTGTTCATCATGGTGACCGGCGAAGCCACTTATGCAAAGGTCGCCGAGGCTGCGGAGTCCGCGCTCGACGGCTACCTGCTCAAGCCCCACAAGGCGACCCAACTGGGTGACAGGTTGCGCCAGGCGCGCGTACGCAAACTTTCATTGCTGGAGATTTTTACTGCCATTGAAGCCGAGGATTTCGAGGAGGCTGCCAAACTCTGCCTGCACCGATTTGAAAGCCGAGGCATGTTTTGGCTCTATGCGGCACGTGTGGGTGCAGAACTAATGTTACGCATCGGTCAATATGACCAGGCGCAAAAACTCTACCAGGCGGTCGTAGAAGCCAAAACGCTGCCGTGGGCCAAGCTAGGTGTCGCACGCTCTTTGCTGGACGAAGGTCAAAGTGTGAAGGCGGTCAGCACACTTGAAAACCTGATCAGTGAAGATCCCAACTACGCGGATGCGTACGACGTGATGGGCCGAGCCCAATTTGAACAAGGCAAATTTCAGGAGGCTCTGGCCACCTACAAAATGGCCAGCACGCTGACCCCCTCCTCCATTTCCAGAATGCAAAACCTCGGGTTGATGTGTTACTACTCGGGTGAACGCAAAGAAGCCGAAGTGATCTTGGATCGCACCACCCGGCTGGGATTGGACTCCAAAATGTTTGACTGTCAAACACTGACACTGCTGGCGTTCATGCGGCTGGAAACCGCTGACCACAAAGGCCTGCAACGCTGCAAGGACGACTTTGTTCGACTGATCGAACGCAACCCGGAAAGCCATCGGCACCAGCGACTGGCGAGTATGGTGGATGCGCTGCTGCTCATTGATCAACGCCAATACGCTCAAGTGCTGATCGTGGTGCGCGACCTGTGCACCCGCGTGAAAGACCCCGAGTTTGACTTTGAGTCCGCATCCAACCTGATTGCGCTGCTCGCGCAACTTGCAGACAAAGCCATTCAACTGGACGAAGTGGACTCGGTCGTGGATGCCTTGGGTTTACGTTTTGCAGGCACCCGCGCCCTGGCTGAGCTGCTGGCAGGCGCTGCAGCGGTGTATCCCAGCTATGCCCAACGTGTCAGAGAAGCGCATTCCCAGGTCCTGAAACTGGCAGAAAACGCCATGTCTCTGAGCATGCGAGGCGACCCCAGAGCTGCGGTGATAGACCTGATCACCCAGGGCACGCGAACTTTGAGCGGCAAACTGATCGAGACCGCCTATTTGGTACTGCATCGCTATGCCGACAAAATTCACGATACCCAACAGCTGACCGAGTTGGTGCACGACCTGCGCCAGCAATACCGCACACAAATCACCCGCGCCACACTGGGTGAACAAAAACGCCAGGCCGGTGGTTTGACACTGCGCACCGGAAGCCAAACTGCAACCACGAACAAGCCCCCGCCAAAAATTTCATCTGCGTCACGGGGAAGCACCGAGCCAAAAGCACATTCATTTGGCCAATAATCTCATCGGGCGGTGCACATGGCGTTCGGTGAATATGCCCTGTTTGTGCATGCAACCCACTTTCGCCTGGTCTGCGCCCGACGACCTTCCCCGTCATGACTCAAACCTTACCACGTCAACTTTGATAGCTAACAACCCAATATTAACGAGGGGAGACACCCACTATTTCTTATAGTGCCAGCGTTTCAACGGATGCACCGTGGCTGCATCACCACCCCCTTATAGGAGCATCACCCCATGAAACCCAACGCCACATTCCCCTCCCACGCATGGCAAACCGTCACCGACCATGTCTGCAGCTTGGGGGAGTCCCCTTTCTGGCATCCGCATGAACAGTTGCTGTACTGGCTCGACATTTCAGGCAAGCAAATCCTGCGGGCGAACATCCTCAACAATACCCTTGAAACCTGGGAGATGCCCAGCGAGCCCGGCTGCATGGCTCCGGCCGCCAACGGTGGCCTGGTGATTGCGCTGCGTGATGGGGTGTTTCGCGCACGTCAATGGGGCGGGGCGATGGAACGCTTAGCCACACTGGACTACAACCCACAACACCACCGCGCCAACGACGGCAAATGTGATGCATTGGGTCGATTTTGGGTCGGCACCATTGATGAAACTCGCCAAAACAGGAATGCTGCCTTGTACTGCCTCGATGGGCGGCAGACGGTTCCAAGCGGTCGTCCACAAGTCAGCTGCAAGATTGCCCCCAGCGCGGGCATGACAACAGCCAATGGACTGGCCTTCAGCCCTGACAACCACACCCTGTACTGGGCCGACACGCCCAGTCACACCGTTTGGGCATGGGATTTTGACGTGGGTACCAGCGCCATGACGTCTCAGCGTGTGTTCGCCAACTTCAAGCAAAAACCCGATGGCTGGCTGCTTGATCCCGTTGACGCGGGCAACGGTGGGTACATGGGTCGTCCAGACGGCGCAGCGGTGGACAGCATAGGCAACTATTGGGTGGCCATGTTCGAGGGGCAGCGGGTGTGCCAATTTTCACCCGACGGGGCCCTGATGAACCAGCTGCCCGTGCCGCTGCAATGCCCCACCATGCCCTGCTTTGGCGGAGAAGACCTCAAAACCCTGTACCTCACCAGCGCCAGGCACCACCGCAGCGATGCGGAAGTGGCCGCATTCCCGCTCACAGGCCGAGTGCTGTCTTTGCGGGTAGAGGTTGCGGGCATGCCGGTGAATTTTTTTGCAGATTGAGCCTGAACACGCTGCCAAGCGAGCTATCCCATATTTTTCAGGCAGGTCTTTCAAAAAAATCAACCCATGTCATAGGCAGCTTGGCTAACATGGCGAAACCAATGTTAATTTAGCTCATGCTCATGGACCACGCCCTGCAAGACCTGATCGATCGCGTGCGCGACGCCAAGACGCACCATGCCCCGTTGCTCATCCGTGGCAGCGGCAGCAAAGACTTTTATGGCGAATCACTTCAAGGTGAGTTGCTGGACACGCGGGCGTACACCGGCATCGTGGCGTATGAGCCCAGTGAACTGGTGGTCACCGTGCGCGCAGGCACGCCCCTGAGCGAACTGGAGTCGCTGCTGGCTGAACGTGACCAGTGTCTGGCGTTCGAGCCCCCTCGCTTCGGATCGTTTGACGGATTGCACGGCGGCACATGTGGCGGGATGGTGGCCACCGGTTTGAGCGGACCCGCACGCGCCAGCGTGGGCAGTGTGCGTGACTACGTGCTGGGGGTTCAGATGATCAACGGGCGCGGTGAGCACCTGACATTTGGCGGTCAAGTCATTAAAAACGTGGCCGGGTACGACGTGTCGCGCCTGATGGTGGGAGCTCTGGGCACACTGGGGCTGTTGACCGACATTTCCCTGAAAGTGCTACCCATCGCATCCGCTGAAGCCACCTTGGTGTTCCAGATGGATCAGGCAGGTGCCCTGGCGCAACTTCACAAATGGGGCGCACAGCCGCTGCCCTTGAATGCCAGTTGCTGGGTCAATGACAATTCCACCGGTCAATCGCAAGAATTGCTGTTCGTTCGGCTGCGTGGTGCCGTGGCTGCTGTGGAGTCGGCTTGCAAAAAAATGCTGTTTGAGGTGTCTGGCAGCCGCATGGACACACAGCAGGCCGCTGCAGACTGGGCAGCCTGCCGTGACCAGACCCTGCCCTTTTTCACCCCCCCTTCCAAGTCTGCAGAACCGCCAGCTCTGTGGCGTTTAAGTGTGCCGCAAACCACCCCTGCCCTGAAATTGCCTTGGGCTCAGCTGGTGGAATGGCATGGTGGTCAGCGTTGGCTTTGGGCACCCGAATCCGCCAAGGTGCACCTGCGCAAGGTGGCTCATGAAGCGGGAGGATCAGCTTCTATTTTTATAGCTTCACCAACAGCAACTACAGGGGCTAGAGGCAGATTTGATACATTAGAACCAACCCTCTCAAAAATCCACCAACGGCTCAAGGCTGAGTTTGATCCGGCGGGTATTTTCAACCGCGGTCGGATGTACCTGGATCTTTGACCCCATGCAAACCCAACTCAGCCCCCAATACCAAGGCACGCCCGATGGACTGGAAGCCGAAGCCATTCTGCGCAAATGCGTGCACTGCGGTTTTTGCACCGCTACTTGCCCCACTTATCAACTGTTGGGTGATGAGCTTGACGGTCCGCGTGGACGCATTTACCTGATCAAACAGGTACTTGAGGGGGCCACCCCCACACGGAAAACACAGGCACACCTGGACCGATGCCTGACCTGCCGCAACTGCGAATCCACCTGCCCCAGCGGGGTGCAATACGGTCATCTGCTGGACATCGGCCGAAAAATTGTGGATGCGCAGGTACCACGACCTGCCAAAGAACGCGCCCTGCGCTGGGCCTTGAAAGAAGGCCTGCCCAGCCCCGCGTTTGCACCGGCCATGGCGTTGGGCCAATTTGTGCGTCCCTTTTTGCCCCATGCGCTGCAAAACAAAGTGCCATCCAGGCAGGATGCAGGTGTCACGCCAACACGTAAACACAGCCGAAAAGTTTTGGTGCTTGAGGGCTGCGTGCAACCCAGCATGAGCCCCAACATCAACAGCGCCACCGCACGGGTGTTTGACGCGGCGGGTATTCAGTGCCTAGTGGCCCCCAAAGCCGGGTGCTGTGGTGCCGTCAAGTTCCACCTCAACGACCAGGACGGCGGCATGGCCGAAATGCGCGCCAATGTGGATGCCTGGTGGCCTGCGCTGGAGCGCGGCGTCGAAGGCATCGTGATCAACGCCTCGGGCTGCGGAGCCACGGTGAAGGACTACGGCCACATTCTGCGCAACGACCCGGCCTACGCTGCAAGAGCCAAGCGGGTGAGCGAGCTGACCATGGATGTCAGTGAATGGCTGCCCGAGTTGGTTGCAAAACTGAAAGACAAAGTGTCGGCCAACGCCCACCGCATCGCCTTTCACCCGCCGTGTTCATTGCAACACGGCATGCAGCTGCGTGGCGGGGTTGAAAAATACATGGCCGAGTTGGGATTCAACGTCAAAACCACCGGCTGCGAGGCACACCTGTGCTGTGGCTCGGCAGGCACCTACAGCGTGCTTAATCCGAAAATTTCCTACCAACTGCGTGACCGCAAGCTGGCCAACCTGGCCACCACCTTTGGCAACCAGCCGCCGGATGAAATTGTCTCGGCCAATGTTGGCTGCATCACCCATTTGCAAAGTGGCACCAAAACAAAGGTGCGTCACTGGATTGAAGTGCTGGACGAGGCGCTGCAGCACCAGCTAGAAATGAGCCCTTCGCAGTCCGCCCATTGATACCTCATCAAGGCCAGATTTCACTGTAAAAAGGCCCCCGTTCATCCAGCACATTTTTCGGAAATTTGGTGTCGTTTAGTTGCACTTACTGCAATTTATATTGCAACTGAATGCAAACGCTTGACACTAGAATGGCTTCATGATCGTTGGAAAAAACCAGTGCCGGCCGACGGATTTTCATGGTCGGCGGTGGTGGCGCACCGTCCACCATACCCTGTCGGCTTTGCTGTTGAGTGTGGCCTTCACCCTGTCGGCTAGCGGTGCCGCGCAGGCATTGATCGCTCCAAGCTCATCCACGCCAAGCTCGCCGACACAGACCGATGCTGCGCTGACGCCAGCGCCAACCTTGGTGATCGGCAGTGTGCAGGACTACCCCCCATTTTCCACCGGCATGACTGATGCCACAGCAGGCGGCTTTTCGGTTGAGTTGTGGAAAGCTGTGGCGAATGAAGCAGGGTTGCAGTACACGATCAAGGTCCATCCCTTCCATCAATTGCTGCAGGAATTCCATGATGGCAAGATCGATGTTCTGATCAATTTAGCGCAATCCGATGAGCGTCGTCGGTTCGCAGACTTCAGCGTTACCCACGTCATCGTGCACGGAGCCATCTTTGCGCGCAAGGGGCAATCTGATATTCGCTCTGAAAACGATCTTGCCGGGAAGTCCATCATCGTGATGAATGGCGATCTGGCGCACGACTATGCCGTCGCCAAAGGGTGGGGGAAGCAACTGGTGTTGGTGGAGACCGTGGCAGACGGCATGCGTTTGTTGGCATCGGGCAAACAGGATGCCATGCTTTTGAGCAGGCTGGTCGGACTTCAGACGATCAACTCACTGGAGCTGACTAACCTCAAGGCACTAGAGACAAAGGTGGGGTTTGCACAGAAATTCGCCTTTGCCACACGCCCCGGGCAGACAGAATTGCTGGCCAAGCTCAACGAAGCCATGGCCATCACCAAGGCCAACGGTGTCTACGACTCGCTTTACGAAAAATGGTTTGGAATTTACGAGGTAAGAGAAGTTGGCCTGCGTGACACACTGAAGTACGTCATCCCAGTCACGGCGTTCTTTATGCTTTGGATTGGCTATTTGCTCTATCGACGAAAAGTGGAGCGCGAACTGACCTTTGCTGCAGTTGCCTCGTCACGTGATCTGCTTCGGACGATCATTGACCATGCACCAGTACGGGTCTACTCGAAAAACCGGGAGTTGCGCTACCTTGGCGGCAATGCCGCTTTTGCCAAGGACGCCGGGGTGGCGAGCCCCGAAGATCTGGTAGGTAAAGACGACTTTCAGATGGACTGGGCGGCGCAGGCCGAGCGCTATCGCGCCGATGACCAGGCCGTGATGGACTCGGGCGTGGCAAAGCTTTTTTATGAAGAACCTCAGACGACACCAGATGGACAGACGATCTGGCTACGTGCGTCCAAGGTGCCACTGAAAAACCAGGACAACGAAACCATTGGCTTATTGGGCATGTACGAGGACATCACCGAGCGCAAGCAAATTGACGAGAAGCTGCGTCAACTTTCCATCGCTGTCGAGCAAAGCCCGGCCTCGGTGGTGATCACTGACCTGAATGCCAACATTCAATATGTCAATCCTCGTTTTACAGAGGTCACCGGGTACAGCGCTGCCGAGGTGATTGGACAAAATTCACGCATCCTCCAGTCGAATCAAACGGGCAAGGAAGTTTTCAAAGATCTGTGGCGCACGTTAACCAGTGGCCTGGTATGGCATGGGGAACTCATCAATCGCCGCAAAAATGGTCAGATCTATTGGGAGGACAGTCAAATTGCGCCGGTCAGAAATGAGCAGGGCACGATCACCCACTATGTCGCGATCAAGACCGATGTGACCGAGCGAATTCGCAGTGCAGAGCGAATGGATACCCTGATGCGTGAACAGAATGCCATCTTGCAAAACAAACTGTTTGGCATTGTGACGGTTCAGGATCGAAAAATTATCTGGGCCAATCCGGCCTTTGAGCAGATGCTCGGCTACGCTGCAGGAGAACTAACCGGCACACCGACCTGCCAAAATTATCTCAATGACGAAGCCTACCTGGCGTTCGGCAATGCGGCTTACCAGGCGCTGGCCGACGACAAAATGTTTCGCTCACAAATTGAGTACGTGCGCAAGGATGGCACCCACATCTGGGTCGACGTCAGCGGTGGCGTGTTGAACAAGCAGACGGGCGAGTCTCTGTGGGGCTTTATCGACATCACCGAAACCAAACGACTGGAAGAAGAAGTGCTACAACAAGCGCTTCATGACCCACTGACCAAACTCGCCAACCGACGCATGCTCGGCGACCGATTGACCCAAGCGATGGCCGCGAGCCAACGTAGCGCCCGTTTTGGGGCCGTTATGGCGCTTGATCTGGACAACTTCAAACCACTCAATGACCAGCACGGACATTTGGTGGGTGATTTGCTGTTGATTGAAGTGGCCAACCGCTTGACGAATTGCGTGCGCGAAGTTGACACCGTGGCCCGTGTGGGTGGCGACGAGTTTGTGGTCATGCTGACGGAATTGGACAGTGAAGGATCAGTTGCCAAGTTGCAAGCGCAAGTAATTGCAGAAAAAATTCGTGTCTCGCTGGCTCAACCCTATCTCTTGCTCACCAAAGGGGAAGAACTCGCGGAAGCCACCATTGAGCATCACTGCTCCGCCAGCATGGGTTGCGTGCTTTTCTTCAAACAAGAAGCGCTCTTGCGCTGGGCGGACGAAGCCATGTATCAAGCCAAAGAGGCCGGACGAAATGCGATTCGGTTTTATGACGAATCACACCAAGAATGACTGTCTGCAACCTGAGAATTCGACTGATGACCTGCCGCGAGCTTGGGTGGTAGAAAATCAGCCACGCCGCCCACGGGTAGGCACGCATTCGCCACACCCATCCAATAAACAAAGTTGGCTATCAAACTGGTAGCATAAAACGCTTATAAAATAAGGACAAGATCACCATTTCTTGCATATTTACCATGACCTTCCCAAACGCCTTTGAAAATCTCAATATCGTGGCGCAGCAAGCGCTGCTGTCGCCCAGCGCGTTGCATGATGCCGTACCGGCCGGTGAACACGCCACGCGTACCGTCAGCGATGCCCGCACGACCGTGGCCAACATCCTCAAGGGACAGGACAAACGCCTGATGGTGGTGGTGGGACCCTGCTCCATCCACCACATTGCGGCCGCCAAAGACTACGCCCAACGGCTCAAAGCGCTGGCCGATGAGTTGTCGGACCAGCTTTTCATCGTGATGCGGGTGTATTTTGAGAAACCGCGCACCACCGTGGGCTGGAAGGGTCTGATCAACGATCCGCGCATGGATGACAGTTTCCGCGTGGAAGAAGGCCTGCAGATGGCCCGCCAACTGCTGGTCGATTTGAACGACATGGGCCTGCCCTGCGGCACCGAGGCGCTGGACCCCATCACGCCCCAATACCTGGGCGATCTGATTGCCTGGAGCGCGATTGGTGCGCGCACCACCGAGAGCCAGACGCACCGCGAACTGGCCAGCGGCTTGTCCAGCCCGGTGGGCTTCAAAAACGGCACCGATGGCAGCCTGGAAGTGGCCATCAACGCCATGCTTTCGGCGGCTCAGTCGCACACTTTCCTGGGCATCAACGGTGACGGCCAGGTGGCGCTGACGCAAACCCGTGGCAACGCTTTCGGTCACCTGATTTTGCGCGGGGGTGCCCAACCCAATTACGACTCGGTGGCCATTGCCGAGGCGGAAATCGAGCTGACCAAGGCAAAACTCCCGGTGAACATCGTGGTGGACTGCAGCCACGGCAATTCACGCAAGAACCACAACCTGCAAACCCTGGTGCTCAAAGATGTCGTGGGCCAGATCGTGGACGGCAACCATTCCATCAAGGGCGTGATGCTGGAGTCCAACCTGGGGGAGGGCAACCAAAAGCTGGTTGAGCCGCAAAATCTGCGCTACGGGGTCTCCATCACCGACGCCTGCCTGGGCTGGGAGGCCACCGCCAGCGCCTTGCGCGAGGCCGCTCATCGACTCAAAGCAAGCGTCTGATCAAGACCGTGCTGTCGCACGGCAAGTCGCTGCAACAACGACACGGATGATTTGGAAATGGCATCAGGCAGCCAGTGCGGCTTCGATGTCTTTTTTCAGACTTTCAGGGGTGTCCGTGGGAGCGTAGCGCTTGAGCACCTGTCCGTCTTTGGCGATCAAAAATTTGGTGAAGTTCCATTTGATCGATTTACTGCCAAGGATGCCCGGCGCTTGCGCTGACAACCACTGGTACAACGGGTGCGCGCCAGCACCATTGACATCAATCTTGGCCATCATCGGAAACGTCACGCCAAAATTGAGCTGACAAAACTCGGCAATTTCACCATTGGTGCCCGCGTCCTGTCGGCCAAATTGGTTGCACGGGAACCCCAACACCACCAAACCGGTTTTGCCATAGGTTTCGTGCAATTTCTCTAACCCGGCAAACTGGGGCGTGAAGCCGCAGGCGCTGGCGGTGTTGACGATCAACAACGTCTTGCCCTCGAACTTCTTCAGGGATACGTTTTTGCCATCGATCCCCAGCGCATCAAAGTCGTAAACCGTTGTCATTGCGGACCTTTCAGAGCGTTATTCCATTTCCAAATCATGTGTGTCTAGGCGCAAAGCAGCAGGCAGTGCTTGTCGCACGACAAGGCGCAGCAACAACGACACGGATGATTTGGAAATGGAATTACCCATGCGCTTTGTCGCAGCGTGCAATGTCCAGCAAGCGATCCACTTCTGCACCGTGATGCCTGAGGTTAAACGCGTGCCAGCGGCGAATCAGCCACATGAAACCAGCAATCACCACGCCAAACCCGGTGATGGCCGCAAACGTCGGCAGCCCCAAGCCGGTGGACAAACTGTAAAGCGCACCCAGACCCAGAATGCAGGCCTGCTCGTTGAAGTTTTGCACCGCAATCGACCGCCCAGCGCCCATCAGGTTGTGGCCACGGTGCTGCAGCAAGGCATTCATTGGCACCACCAGAAACCCGCCAATGGCACCCAACAAAATCAGAAACGGGGCCGCCACCCACACATTGCTGATGGAAATCAGACCGATGATCAGCGTACCCATCACAATGCCCAAAGTGATCACCCGGGGGCCGTCTTCCAGCCGCATGCGCATGGACGCGACCACCGCCCCCCCGGCCATGCCAATGGCCACCACACCCTGCAACGCCGAAGCCTGGGTCACTGAATAACCCAGCGCAGCAGCCGCCCAGGCCAGCACAATGAACCGCAGATTGCCCGCCACACCCCAGATCAGGGTGGTCGTGGCCAGTGAAATTTGCCCCAGCTTGTCACGCCACAGTCGCGCATTGCAGGTCCAGAAATCGGGCAACAGACTGACCCAGTGCTTGGGCATCGGACGCATCAGCACGCCGGTGAGAGGAATGTGGGTGTTGAACCAAGCGGCCAGCAAGTACACAAAAATCAGCACCGAAATCGCCGCTTCCGGCGGGGTATCGATCGACGTGTCAATGAACGGAAGGTCAATGGCGAGCAAACGCGGCGCAAGAATCGGCCCGACCAACTGCCCGCCCAGCAACACCCCAAAGATGATGGAGCCGATCGTCAGTCCCTCGATCCAGCCATTGGCTTTGACCAGTTGCGAAGGCGGCAGCAATTCAGTCAGGATGCCGTATTTGGCAGGCGAATACGCCGCCGCGCCCAAACCAACCACGGCATAAGCCATCAATGGATGGGTACCAAACAGCATGAACAGGCAGCCCGCCACCTTGATGAAGTTGCTCACCAACATCACGCGGCCTTTGGGCATGGAGTCGGCAAATGCCCCCACAAACGGTGCCAGCACCACATAAAACAGGGCAAACATCGGCACCAAAGCAGCCTGCTGCCATTCGGGGGCGTGACTGCTGCGCAGCAATTGCACAGCCGCCACGAACAAAGCGTTGTCGGCCAGCGAGCTGAAAAACTGCGCTGCCATGATAGTGAAAAAGCCGCGTTTCATCGGTTGTTATGGCGACCGCTTTTTGCGGCGCGTGTTGGGTGATCTGTCTCCAAACGGTACGGGGTTATAGCACGGCGGCGCGGTGTCAAAATCGGGACACACCATTTACCCGTTCCGCCATGCCACGCCCAATCCTTGCCACCATCCATCCCAACGCTCTGCAGCACAACCTGAAACGCAACCGTGCCGCTGCGCCAGAGGCCAAAGTGTGGGCCGTGGTCAAGGCCAACGCTTACGGTCACGGCATCGAACACGCGTATGAGGGACTGCGAAGCGCCGACGGTTTTGCCCTGCTGGACATGGAGGAAGCCCAGCGTGTACGCCAACTGGGCTGGCGTGGGCCGATTTTGTTGTTGGAGGGGGTGTTCGAGCCACGCGACCTGGAGCTGTGCTCTCGTCTGGACCTGTGGCACACCGTGCACTGTGATGAACAAATCGACATGCTGGCTGCACACAAGACCAACGTAGGGCATCGGGTATTTTTAAAGATGAACTCGGGCATGAACCGTCTGGGCTTCACGCCCGCACAGTACCGCAGCGCCTGGTCCCGCCTGAACGCCTTGCCACAGGTGGACGACATCTCGCTCATAACGCATTTCAGCGATGCCGACGCAGACAAAGGTATTGCGGCGCAGATGGCCAGCTTTGCACAGGCCACCCAGGATCTTCCAGGTGAACGAACACTTGGCAACAGTGCCGCCACCCTGCGCCATCCGGATGCGGTAGCAGCGTCGGACTGGATTCGCCCCGGCATCAGCGTGTATGGCAGCGCGCCCGACTACCCCGAGCGCACCGCGGTAGACTGGGATTTGCAACCGGGCATGACACTGTCGTCAAAAATCATAGCTATCCAATCAATAAATACGGGGGACAGCATCGGATATGGCTCAAGGTTTGTGGCAACCACGCCGATGCGCATCGGCGTGGTTGCCTGCGGCTACGCGGACGGGTACCCCCGTGTCGCACCCACTGATACGCCGGTGCTGGTGAACGGCGTGCGCACCCGGTTGGTCGGACGCGTCAGCATGGACATGCTCACCGTCGACCTCACGCCGCTGCCCAAAGCCGGCATGGGCAGCGAAGTGACCCTCTGGGGGCGCGCCAGCAACGGGGCGGTGTTGGGTATTGATGAAATTGCCCATGCCAGCGGCACCGTGGGCTACGAACTGATGTGTGCCCTGTCCCCCAGGGTGCCGGTGCGGGTGGAAGCGGAGTAATGGCCTACCTTCCTGTGCCCTTTGGTCGCATTTCGGTGGGGTCCACCCTGCCGGTGGACATCCGCGCACCAGATGGCCGACTGCTGCTGCGTCGCGGGCAAATCCTTCAGTCTGAAGCCCACCGTGACATGCTTGCCGCCCACCACGCCTGCATGACTGAGACCGATGCGCTGGCATGGCAAAAGGCGCTGGAGCGGCAAATGCGCCTGCTGCGTCAAAGCGGCGCAGACATGGCCGACATCGCCAGCACCCCGATGCCCGCAGAAATTCTGGACTCCGACTTTCTGGAAAACCGCGCGGTGAATGGGGGTTGGCTGGATTTGCAAGAAACCTTGCGCGGCCTGCTTTACCAGGGCACCGATGCGATTGCCCCCTTAGCCCGCATCCAGGGCATTGAACAAAAGGCCTTGACCCTGCTGGACCAGGACCCGGATGAGGGCCTGTTTGTGTTGTTTCAGGCCCTGCCCGATTTGGGATTGGGCTATTGCGCCACGCATGCCTTGCTCAGCGGACTGGTGGGTGTCTTGACGATTGACAAGCTGGCGCTGCCCTCTGAAAGCCGCACCCTGTTGCTGCGTTCGGCCCTGGTCATGAACATCGGCATGGCACGCCCACAAGACAGTCTGGCACGCCAGCTCAAAGCCCCCACCGAGGTGCAACGTGAACTCATCACCGCACATGCCCCCACCAGCGCGGACATCCTGCGTGGTTTTGGCGTGCAAGATCCGCATTGGATAGACGCCGTGCAATGGCACCACAGCCCTGAAAACTGCAACGGGCCGGACTACCAAAAATCGACCTTGCAATTGCTGCACCTGGCCGACACCCTGGTGGCCAAAATGGCACCACGCGTCAGCCGCCCGGCCATGTCCACATTGGGAGCCGCCAAATCGATGCTGCTCGAAGCCAGCGGCCCAGACCTGTCAGAACGCGGCGCGATGGCTTCGGTCCTGGGGTTTTATCCCCCAGGCACTTATGTGCGTCTTGAAAATGGCGAAATTGCCGTGGTGATTGCCCGTGGCGATAAAGCCACCGCACCGCATGTCGCCAGTTTGACGAACGCTGCAGGCTTGGCTTCGGGCGCGTACGTGTACCGCGACACCCGGCTACCCCACCATGCCGTGCGGGCACCGCTCACCACCAGCCAGGTGAACATCAAGGTCAATCACGAGAAAATTTCCCGCTTGCGCCGCCAGCACGGGGTTTGACCAACTCGAACCACCCCACACTCACCAGCCCAAAGCCTGCAGCGGCCGCCAAATAGGGCAAAGGCAAGGTGTCAAATACAAACAGCCGGGTCAGCCACGGCACATACAGCGCCAACAACAGCAGACTCAAGGCCGCACCGACCACCATCCACAAGGTGCGGTTGGGCACCCACAAGCTGGCCCACAAAGACCCCGTACGACTGCGGTTGGAAAAAATCAGCGCCAGGTTGGTCGCCACCAGCGTGGCAAAAGAAAAAGCACGCGCTGCACCTTCGGTCAGCTGGCCCGTGCCCCACAGGGTGGCTGCCAACACCAGCGCCAGTGCCCCCAGCCCTTGCAGCAGGGCCAGGGCCAGCGTCATGCCACCGAACAACGGCATCGTCACATCGCGCGGCGGGCGCTGCATCACGTCAGATTCTTCAGGCTCGTTTTCAAACACCATGGAGCATGACGGGTCAATCACCAGCTCCAGAAAGGCAATGTGCAGCGGAAACAAAACGGTGGGCCAACCCAACAACACCGGCAGCAGGGCCATGCCCGCAATTGGCACATGCACCGCCAGGATGTAGGTCATGGACTTGCGCAAATTGTCAAAAATGCGCCGTCCCAGTCGCACCGCCCCCACAATGGAGGCAAAGTTGTCGTCCAACAGCACCACCGAGGCCGCCTCACGCGCCACATCGGTGCCACGCCCGCCCATGGCCACACCCACATGGGCGGCCTTGAGCGCCGGGGCATCGTTGACGCCGTCGCCGGTCATGGCCACCACGCAGCCGTTGGTTTTTAGGGCCTGCACAATGCGCAGCTTTTGGGCCGGGGCAATACGTGCGCAAATGCTCACACTGCGCATACGCTGCTGCAGTTCGACATCGGTCAGCTCATTGAGCACATCGCCGGTCAACAGCTGGTCAGCCGCTGCCTCATCGCCTGGCGCGGCCCCGGGTTGCAAAGAAACAATCAAGCCCGCCTGTTGGGCAATGGCGGCGGCAGTGGTGGGATAGTCGCCGGTGATCATCACCACCCGAATGCCTGCCGCATGCGCTTGTGCCACCGCTTGCGGTATGCCCGGACGCAATGGGTCCGCCAGCCCCAGCAAACCGACAAACTTAAACTCGAAGTCATGCTCAATGGCTGGCCAGCTGTCCCCCACAAAACTGGCACGCGCCACACCCAACACACGCAAGCCTTTGGCCGCCATGGCATCTGCTGCGCCGGCAATGCGCTCGCGTGCATCGGCATCAAAGTGGCACAAATCGACAATGGCCTCGGGTGCACCTTTTGCGGCCACCACATGGGCGTCGCCCATGCTGGCCTTCCAAACATGCGACATGGCGCGCAGCTCAGGTGTCAAACCATAGGTTTGCATCAAGGCCCAGTCCCGGTGCAGGTGCTCGGTGTCTTGCAGAAAATGCTGTCCAAGCCGATGAAAGGCTTTTTCCATCGGGTCAAACGGATCGGTCACGCTGGCCAAAATCGAGAACTCCACCAGCGTATGAAAGTGTTCGGGCAACTCGGTGGTCTGAGCGTAGTCGATGACGAGGTTGGCATCAACCTCACCTGCCGAAAATGTCAGATCCACACCTTGCGGCGGTGGCACATGAAGCTCTGCGACGGTCATTCGGTTCTCAGTCAAAGTCCCGGTTTTATCGACACACAAAACACTGGTGGCCCCCAATGTTTCAATCGCGGCAATGCGCCGGGTCAGCACGTTCTGCTTAGACAAGCGCCACGCACCCAGCGCCGGAATCACCGTCAGCACCACGCTGAACTCTTGCGGCAACAATGCCATCGCCAGCGCGATACCCGCCAGCAGCGCGCCCAGCCAGTCGCCACGCATCAGGCCATAAGCCACAAACAAGAACAAGCTGGCACCGACGGCCACCAGCGCCAGCACTTTGACCAACCGTGCCATTTGCTGCTTGAGCGGCGACACCTCGGTGTTGAGCCCCCCCAAAGCCAGCCCGATGCGACCAATTTCGCTGTCGGGCCCGGTGGCGACCACGCGTGCCAGACCCTGTCCGCGCACCAGCAGCGTGCCAGAAAACAAAACCGATTCGGGGGCGGATTTGCCACCCGTGCTCCCCGCTGGTGCAGCCACCTTGTCCACTGGCAAAGGTTCGCCGGTGAGCAGCGATTCATCAGCTTGCACCTCGGTCGCTTGTATCAATACGGCATCGGCCGGTACACGGTCACCCTCGGCCAGCATCAGCACATCCCCACGCACCACCTCGCGCCCGGCAATGCGCAGGGCCACACCGTCACGGATCACCAGCGCGCGCGGGCTGGTCAGGTCGCGCAGGGATTCGATGGCGCGCTCGGTCTTACCCTCCTGGTACAAGGTGAGCGCCAGCACCACCAGCACCAGCCCAAACAGAATCAACCCCTCTTGTAAATCGCCCAGCACCAGGTACAGGATGCCAGCCGCCAATAGCAGGGCGAACATCGGGTCGGACAAGGTCTCACGCGCAATCGCCAACAAACCGCGGTGCTGCTCGGTGGCCAGTTCGTTGGGGCCATCGACTTGCAGCGCCTGGGCCGCCTCGGCGGCAGTCAGGCCTTTGTCTGTCGTCTGTAAAACCATTGTTTTCCCCCTTCAACCATGAGCAAATAGGCGCCTACCAGAATGATCAAAAGTCCAAAAAATGCCAGCGGCAGTGGCGTGAACCCCAAGTACGGCGCAAGCGCGGTGAATGGCAGCAACATGGCGATCAACACGACGCCCAGTGAGGTCAGAACCAGCCAACGGTTGGGCTGGCTGTGCAAGGGGTTGCGCCGGGTGCGAATCACAAAAATCACCAGCACCTGCGTGGCCATCGACTCCACAAACCAGCCGGTTCGGAACAAGGATTCATGTGCCTCAAACAACTTGATCAACAGGTAAAAGGTCAAAAAATCAAACAGCGAGCTGATCGGGCCAATGGTCAGCATGAAGTTGCGGATAAAGCTCATGTCCCACCGCTTTGGCGTGGTCAAATTTTCTGCATCCACATTGTCCAGCGGCAGCGTGATTTCGGACACGTCATAGAGCAGGTTGTTGAGCAGTATTTGCAAAGGCAGCATGGGCAAAAATGGCAAAAACAAGGTAGCCGCTGCCATGCTGAACATGTTGCCAAAGTTGGAACTGGTGGCCATCATGATGTACTTCATCACATTGGTGAAGGTGCGCCGCCCCTCCAGTACGCCCAGGTGCAGCACCATCAGGTCGCGCTCCAGCAAAATCATGGCAGCGGCTTGCTTGGCAACATCCACTGCGCCCTCCACCGAAATACCCACATCGGCGGTGTGCAATGACGGTGCGTCGTTGATGCCGTCTCCCAGGTAACCCACCACATGGCCACGCGCTTTCAGGGCCAGAATGATGCGGTTTTTTTGCGCCGGGTTGACGCGGCAAAACAGGTTGACCGCCTCTACCCTGGCGCGCAGGGCATCGTCGTTCATCGCCGCCAGGTCGGTGCCGGTGAGCACGCCGTCAATCGCCACCCCGAGCTGGGTGCAGACATGACGCGTGACGCGTTCGTTGTCACCGGTGACGATTTTGACCGCCACACCGCTGGCGGCCATGGCCGCAATGGCCTGCCCGGCGCTTTCCTTTGGCGGGTCCAAAAACGCGGCAAAACCCGCAAAAATCAGCGCGCTTTCATCGGACACCACGGCATGCGGGTGGTCCAGCGCCACGTCACGCCAGGCAATGCCAAGCACCCGAAAACCGTCTTCGCCCAGGCTGTCAAACAAGGCGTTGACACGGGTCAGTACGGCATCGTCCAGTGCGGCAGTGCGGCCAGTTTCATCCTGATAGTGGGTGCACAGGCGCAACACATCTTCGGGGGCTCCTTTGACCACCAGCTTGCGTGCCGTGGCGCATTGCACCAACACCGACACGCGGCGGCGTTCAAAGTCGAACGGCACCTCGTCGATTTTGGTCCAGGCCGACACGTCGATGTCTCCGTGCGCCAGGATGGCATCGTCCAGCGGGCTTTTCAAGCCACTTTCGAAATGGCTGTTGAGGTAAGCCAGTTCCAGCACCTGCGGGTTGCTCACACCTGTGGCATCGACATGACGTTCCAGACGAATACGCGCCTCGGTCAGCGTGCCGGTCTTGTCGGTGCAGAGGATGTCCATGGCCCCCAGGTCCTGAATGGCCGACGGGCGTTTGACAATCACTTTCAAGGCCGCCATGCGCAGCGCTCCGCGGGTGAGCGTGACCGACACCACCATCGGCAGCAGTTCCGGGGTCAGGCCAACGGCCAGCGCCACCGCAAACAAAAACGACTCCAACAGCGGCCTGTGCAGCGCCACATTGACCAGCAGGGTGAACAGCACCAGCAAGAGCGTCAGGCGCATGATCAACATGCCAAACCGGCGCGTGCCAACTTCAAACGCGGTGGGGGGTGCCGCCTGAGACAGGCTGACGGCAATTTGACCCAAAGCCGTTCGGCTGCCTGTACTCAGCAATTGCACCCGAGCGGAGCCGCTGACCACCGAACTGCCCATGAACACCCGATCAGCCGTCGAAGTATCGTCACCGCCATCGGCCACGCGATTAGCGTTCGGCGACTGCGGGCCTTCGGACGCATCAAGTGAACGCTTTTCTACTGGATAGGGCTCGCCGGTGAGTTGTGCCTGGTTGACAAAGAAATCGCTGGCTTGCAGCACACGGGCATCCGCTGGCACCAGGTTGCCCGCCGACAGCAGCACCACGTCGCCCGGCACCAGATCAGCCACCGGCAGTTCGCACGATACATCGTCGCGCAGCACCGTGGCCGTCACCGCCACTTGCAAGGCCAGCCGATCTGCCGCGCGCCCGGCCCGGTACGACTGCACAAAGTCCAGCGTGACACTCATCAGCACAATCGCGCCAATGATGAGGGCACCACTGGCATCGCCGGTGAGCGCAGAAAGGGCACTCGCAGCCAACAACACCAATACCAGTGGGTTTTTGAATTGCAGCAAAAACTGTAGCGCTACCGCCTTATTTGACGAGGGCTTGAGTTGGTTTTTACCAAATGTCTTGAGGCGTATTGCCGCCTCGGTGGTGCTCAGTCCGTTCATACCCAGCCTCCGGGTTGCGGGATGGCCTGCGCCAAAGCTGGATTCTAGGGCCCAAAAATTCATCCAGCTCAACCTCACCCACGGTGACCCCGTGGCCGAATCCGGGAACGTGCACAAACGTCAGCCAGACCAGCAAGGCAAAAGCCCCCTACACCCCGCGCGAGGGGTGTAATTTTTTAAAATTCATGGCCTACTGCGGGTGCGAAGCACCAGGCTGCATGGTGTGCCCACTGTGGTCCATGGCAGCAGGCATCGCGTGCGCCGAATGGTCCATGTGGACATCTTGCATGGCCGCCTGTGGGGCAGCTACCGCAACCGGCACCTTCAAGTCCAGCCTGGACTCCACGCCTTTGGCATCCTTGAACACCAGGGTCAGGGGCATGGTGGTGTCTTTGAGCAGCGGGGCTTTCAGGTCCATCAGCATGACGTGGTAACCACCGGGTTTGAGGGCCACGGCTTTGCCAGCGGGCAAGTCCAGGCCGCCTTTGACCTCATTCATGGTCATGACGCCGCCGTCCATCTTCATCTCATGCACTTGCACCACACCGGCTGCGGTAGTCGATGCGCGGACCAGCTTGGCATCACCCTGTGCGGTCAGTGTCATAAAGGCACCAGTGGCCATTTGGCCCTTTACCGTGGCACGCACCCAGGCGTTTTGGACTTCAACGGCATCGTGCGCAGCAACATTCCAGGCGCACACAACAAGTGCCGCAACCGTCATCAGTGATTTGAATTTCATGGGGTTTCCTTTTGGGGTCAAAACGGTCAAGACGAATAAACTTACAACAAAACAAGCTGTAACCCTTATTTCACAAGCGTAATATGCTGCTATTTAAGTAGCAATCAAGAGGTCAACGCTGATACTACCAATGGCCAGACGAACGCATGCCAAGTGCGCCACGTAATACAAGAAAAATAGAGGCATTCAGCCTCTAGCTCGCACGCAACAAGCGTAGGGCGCTCTAAAAAACAGAGCTACCAGAGAACCGGCGGGCCACGCGCCGGTAGCGACGCGCCGCTGAGGGCCGCGATGCGCGCCGCAGGAATGCTTTGCAGCACATGGCTCAATGCGTGAGGAGGCTCAATGGTTTGAACATTCACCGGTGCGGGTGCAGCACCCACCATGCACAGGGGGCAAAACAGCGCATCACCCGAGTCGGTGGTGGTGGCGGTCGTGACGGTGCCGTCGTCTGCCATCACAACCTTGAGCATGCCCGAGCCGGTGCAGATCACCAGCTCGTTTTGCGGGTGCACCATGGGCGATGCCACGGCCACCCCAAGCGTCAAGGCCAACCACAGCAGGGCCAAGCGGGCCAGCCAGGGTGAGTTGCGCAAGAAGTGCAAAAAGTTCATGGGGCGCGATTATGGCATCGGCCTTGATTGCACGCTTGGTGTTGCGTCATGTCCACCTTTAGGGAAACTACCGGGTTTCCCTTCTGCAGATTGCCTTAAAGTTGGCGCTGCACAGGCACCCTAATGAACCCCTACCCAGATCCTGATCTTCGTACCGCCAACTACAGACTACGCGTGGTGACTTCGGTCACTGGTTTATCCAATGCGGCGCCCTACCTGTGCGGGTGTGCCAGATGCGCTGAGGAACTGTGACCAATGATGCTCAGCAGTTTTGATGTCAAGTTCGGGCAGACGCTTTGTGATCTGTTGTCCAGTGAACTGGGACTGGTGTGCAGCTTCATGGGAGAGGGTGGGCGCATCATTGCCTCTAGCGAGCGCGAGCGTATTGGCAGCCCACACCCCATCGCAGCCAAGATCATGTGCGGGGTCATGGATGAATATGGCATCTCCAGGCAAGAAGCAGCACAGTCTGCCCTCTTGCGCGAGGGCCTCATCATGGCGATTGATTTTGGCGGCCAACGGCTCGCCAGTTTTGCCATTGCAGGCCCCCTGGAGGTTGTGCGCCCCTTGGCACGCCTGGTACGCTTCAGCGTCACCTCACTGCTGCGCGTTCGTCAGCATGAGTCCGGTACGGTTGACACGCTCAACGATGCCATGGCCACCGACGAGTCGGGCGTACCTGTCACGCCAGACATCAATTTGCCCACATTATTAAGCCAAGCCAGCCAAAACCTTGAGAGCAACTTGACGCGCTTGCGCGATGCGGTTGACACCATAGACCAAGGTCTGACCATGTTCGATTCGGGCTATCGGCTGGTGGTGTGGAACCGGCGGTTTCTGGAACTGCTTGAACTGGCACCTCAGGCCATCACATTTGGACTCACGCTGGAAGCGGTCATCCGTTGCGCTGCCCAGCAGGCCCAGCACACACCAGCGGACATTGCGGCCATGGTGAGCCAACGCCTGGCCCTGGCGCAGACGCGCCAGACGCATCGCATCGAGCACGTCATGCCCCACGGCGTGGTTCTTGAAGTGGTAGACCGCCCCCTGGCCAATGGCGGCTTTGTCTCGACCTATACCGATGTGACACAACGCCGTCGCGCGGAACTGGCATTGCGCGCGGCCTATGACAATGCCGAACGTCTGGTTCAGGTCCGCACCCGTGAGATGATGGACTTTGCCGAACTTTCTCCGGACTGGTTTTGGGAGCAGGACGCGCAACTACGGTTCACCCGGTTTTTTGGTCTGGCCACCGACAAGCTGCGACGACTGAAAAGTGACTTTTTTGGCAAACGCCGCTGGGAAATGCCAATTCATGGTGTCAGCACCGAACAAATCGCGGGCCACATTGCCGCCTGCGAGCGGCATGAACCGTTTCGAAAATTCGAATACCAGATCACATCGAGCGATGGTCAGACACAGTATTTTTCCGTCAGTGGCTCACCGGTCTTCGACGAGCAACATAGCTTCACCGGTTACCACGGCATAGGCACGAACATCACAGAGTTACGACTCGCCGAACTGGCTGTGAAAGAGCGGGAGCGTCTGCTCGCGCAAATTGTCGATGGCAGTCCGATCCCCACCTTTGTGATTGACGCGCAGCATCAAGTCACCCATTGGAACCAGGCCTGCGTGGCGCTCACCGGGTTCAGCGCCGAACAGATGTTGGGCAAGCAAGATGTGTGGCGCGCGTTTTACCCGAACCCACAACCCATCTTGGCCGATCTGGTGGTGTCCGATGCAAGCGATGATGTGTTGGGCGCTCACTATCAAAAATTCAGCCGCTCGCCCCTGATTGCCGGCGCACTTGAAGCAGAAGACTGCAACCAGCAACTGGGCGATGGTGACCGTTGGCACTACTTCACTGCAGCACCTCTTCGTGACACCAACGGGGTCATTTGCGGTGCCATTGAGACCATCCAGGACATCACAGAGCGACACCGCAATCAGGAACTGCTGGTGAACCGCAGCCAGGCATTGCAAAGCGCACACGACGAACTTGAAGCGCGGGTGGCTGAGCGCACGGCGGCGCTGTCACAGCAACTGCATTTCTCGCAGCAACTGCTGGAGGCCATTCCGGGGCCGGTCTTCTACAAAGATGCCGACTGCCGCTACCTGGGCTGCAACACGGCCTTCCTGACTTACCTTGGCAAACCGGTCGACGATTTGATTGGCAAATCCCCGCAGGACATTGCGCCACCGGCGTTGGCCGCCAAATACCTGGCTGCTGATCGGGCGCTGCTGGATCACCCGGGGACACAGATTTACGAGGCACAAGTTCGTTACGCCGATGGGGTGCTTCATGATGTGATGTTCCATAAGGCCACGTTTTCCCGGCCCGACGGCTCGACTGGAGGACTGGTGGGGGTCATGCTTGACATCACCGAACGCAAGCGCATGGAAAACAGCCTTCGCCAGGCCGCTTCCGTTTTTGACAACAGTGCGCAGGGCTTGACGATCACCGCCGCGGACGGAGCCATCATTGCCATCAACCGAGCGTTTACTGAGATCACCGGCTATGAAGAGAGCGAGGTGATTGGGCTTAACCCGCGACTACTTCAATCTGGGCGACACGACAATGCGTTCTATATTGAAATGTGGGATGGTTTGGAACGACACGGTCGCTGGCAGGGAGAGGTCTGGAATCGTCGCAAAAATGGCGAAATATTTCCTCAGTGGATTTCTATTTCGGCGGTGTACGACCACAACCAGGTGACCAATTACGTAGCCGCTTTTTCCGATATCACGCAACAAAAGCAGACTGAAGAAGAGATCCAGCTGCTGGCCTTCACTGACGCCCTGACCAACCTGCCCAACCGACGCCTGTTGCTCGACCGACTGCACCACGCCCTGGCAGGCAGTTTACGCAGCCAGCGCCATGGCGCATTGTTGTTCATTGACCTGGACAATTTCAAAACCCTTAACGACACACGTGGACATCACGTAGGCGATCAGTTGCTCAAAGAAGTTGCACGCCGGCTGACCGACTGTGTGCGTAACGGCGACACGGTGGCACGTTTCGGGGGCGATGAGTTTGTGGTTTTGCTGGAAAACCTGGATGCCAACCTGGCGGAAGCTGTAAGGCAAACCGAGTCGGTGGGGGCCAAGATTCTTGCCCGACTCAATCAACCTTATCTGCTGACCGTTGGAATTTTCCACAACACCCCCAGCATCGGTGTCACCATGTTTGGCGACCAGCAGAGTTCACTCGATGATTTGCTCAGGCAAGCGGATTTAGCCATGTACCGATCCAAAAGCGTTGGGCGCAATGCATTGCGATTTTTTGACCCGGAAATGCAGGTCACGGTGGCCTCGCGTGTCGCGCTGGAGTCCGACCTGCGCTTGGGCTTGCAGAAGCAGCAATTTGTGCTCTATTACCAGCCACAGGTGGACGATGCCGACCATGTGACCGGTGCCGAGGCACTGCTGCGCTGGCAGCATCCCGAGCGCGGCCTCGTGTCGCCGCTGGAATTTATCCCGCTGGCGGAAGAAACCAAATTGATCGTGCCCTTGGGTCACTGGGTCATGGTCAAGGCGTGTGAGCAATTGTGTGCATGGGCACAACATCCAGACACCCGGCATCTGACCATGGCGGTGAACGTCAGTGCGCATCAATTTCGTCAGGCGGACTTTGTCGAACAGGTCACAGGACTGATCGATCGTTTCGCGATAGAGCCCAACAAACTGAAGCTTGAAGTCACTGAAAGCATGTTGCTCGATGACCTTGAAGACGTGATTGCAAAAATGAGTGCGCTCAAATCCTGCGGTGTGTTTTTTTCACTGGACGACTTTGGCACCGGCTACTCCTCATTGCAATACCTGAAACGTTTGCCCCTGTCCCAACTCAAGATCGACCAGTCGTTCGTGCGCGACGTGCTGAGCGATGCCAATGCCGCAGCCATTGCCTGCACTGTCATCACGCTGGCGCGCAGCCTGGGGCTGGCGGTGATCGCCGAAGGCGTCGAAACCCAGGCACAGCTGGAATTTTTGGCTGCCAGCAACTGCCATGCCTACCAAGGCTACTTGTTCAGTCGCCCCTTGCCGCAAGAGGCATTTGCCGCCTATATCAAACGCCGCAACGCGGCCCTGTAGAAGTCACGGTATTTCGATGCGCCCTGGCTGGGCCACAGGGCATTTCAAGCCTGCTATCCTGTCACCCTCAACAAGGCTTACGCATCCATGAATTACACCTTTGCCTCTGCCACCATTCTGCTGATACTGATCACAGACCCCATCGGCAACATCCCGATATTTGCAAATGCACTGCAACATGTTGCCCCAGAACGTCGCCCACGGGTTATTTTGCGTGAGGTCATGATTGCCTTCGTGCTGCTGCTGACTTTCATGTTTGTGGGTGAGAGCTTCTTGCGGGTGATGAACCTGAGCGAACTTTCCCTGCAAATTGGCGGTGGCGTGATTCTGTTTTTGATCGCCCTGCGCATGATTTTTCCGCCGCCCAAGGTGGACTCGGATGAGACTGAAGGCGAACCGCTGATCGTGCCGCTGGCGATTCCTGCCATTGCCGGACCTTCGGCGCTGGCCACCGTGCTGCTGCTGGTGTCACAAGCGCCAGAAAAACGTCTGGAATGGATCGCCGCGCTGTGCGTGACCATGACCGTCAGCGCCGTGGTGCTGGTGATGGCCGAACGCATCCAGCGCGTGGCAGGCGACCGTTTTGTGGTGGCACTGGAGCGTTTGATGGGCTTGGTGCTGGTGGCCGTGTCCATCGAGATGCTGTTGCGCGGCATCAAGGTGTTCGTCAAGCAAGTCGCCACACTGGCCTGATTCAGCGCGCCCCTTCTGCCGCCGGTTTGGGCTGCGGGCCAATGTGCACTTGCTGGTCGATGGCACCAAACACGCTTTGCCCGTCGCGGCCTTTCATGTCGATCAGCACATGATCCCCCTGCGCCAGCCAGGGGGTTGCACTCGTCCCGTTTTGTGCAGCCTCGTGGCTTCGGCGCGCAGCAATGCTGCAAAACCCCCGGCTACTGTCCAGATTGCGAACTTCCCCTGAACTGAGGATGCTGCCCGCACGCACATCCCGCAACTGGCCCAATTTGGAAATCAATTCACCAAACGGCACCACCATGTCGCTGCCGGTGTCGCATAAGCCCAGCTTGCGACCATTCACGTTGCATTGCAAAGTCAGGTTCAAACGCCCCTGTGACCACGCACTTTCACCGCCCCACACCAGTTCATCCGGCGTCACAGCCACCGGGCTGAACACACTGCAGGGTATGGCTGCGTGCAGCCGTGCCACATCGCCTGAAGGACCCCGAAGGTGAACGTGGTTGACCAACATCAACAGGCGCACCGCCTCAATCGCTTGCCCGTTCGTTGCAGCTTGCGCCACATCGCCTGTGATCACGGCAATACCAGCATCAAAGTCTGTCATCTGCGCACGATTATCATTTTTCAATGGTGTGCAAGGCCCTTGCAAGGCATCGCCAAACAACAAATGCAGGGATCGAACCTGGTCTTTTGAGTCGCCAGCAGTGGCAAAGGCGTCACCCTTTGCAAACAGGTAGGCACGCGGCAGCGGAGCCAGACACTGGCTCGGCTCAAACGCAAAAGCATGACGCGCTTTGCCATGGTTGAGGGTGTCATAAAGGTCTTGCAACTGGGGCGAATAGAAATTCCAGTCTTCAAGCACCTGCTGCAAGTGGTTGGCAATGCCGGTTGCATAATGCGCGCTCGTCAGGTCGCGCGACACCACCACCAACTGGCCATCGCGAGAGCCGTCATTCAAAGTCGCAAGTTTCATAAAAATATCCCAAACTAGCCTTGAGCAGGCAGTCAAATTTTAGTAGACATGATCGGCCCCACTTCTCCGCGAAAAGCCTGGTTGATGATCGGCATGGTGGTGCTGGTGCTGCACCTGGCGCTGCTGCGTTCAGTCCCTCTTGCGCTGGGCAGTGCCAAATTCGACCGTTCGCCGCTGACGTTCACCGTGCACACCTTGGCAGTTGATTCCAACGAAACACCAACCAAGGTTAAATTGCAGCCCAAGGTACCAAAAAAGACACCCTTGAATACGGCAGCAAAACCTGCTGCAACCGCGCCGCCACAGGCCAGCACCCTGCCTCTGGCTGCGGGTGGCTCAGAAGCGCCTTTACCCGTCGCCGCCTCGACGGACACCGCACCCACCACAAGCCTGGCCTCAACAACCTCGGTCGCGCAGGCTAGCAGTGAAGTCAAGCCGCCCAAACAAGCCTTCCAGCCTGCAAACGCCAAAGTGAGCGCGGAAGCTTTGCCAGGCTCGATCAAGCTGCTCTACAAGGTCAAGTCCAACAAATTCCCTTACCACCTCAATGCGGAGTTGCTGTGGACCAGGCAGGAGGACCACTATGCTGCAAATTTCCGCGTAGGCGTCCTTGGCCAGTACCGTGTCCAGACCAGCCGCGGGGCGGTGAACGCCGCTGGCTTGCTGCCCGAGCGGTTTTCTGACAAATACCGAAGCGAAGTTGCAGCCCACTTCAATTGGCCACAAGGAAAAGTGACTTTCAGCGCCAACACGCCCGACGTGCTGCTGCAGGCTGGCGCGCAGGACCGCCTGAGTGTGTTGATCCAGCTGGCCGCGATGCTGGCAAGCGCGCCAGCGCAACGTGCACCGGGAACCACCATCACACTGCAAACGATTGGCCCGCGCGATGCGGATGCCTGGTTGTTTACCGTGGGCGAAGTGGAAAATCTGGAGATGCCCAGCGAACCTGTCAGCACCGTGCGTGCCATCAAAATGACACGCAAGCCGCGCCAGATGTACGACCAAACCATGGAGCTCTGGATGGCGCCCACGCTGAACTATTTGCCCGCCAGAATCCGTCTGACCGAAGCCAATGATGATTTTGTCGACCAGATGTGGTTTGCGACGGCGGCTGAGAACCCTTGAAAAACGACCGGAGTGCACCATCTGCAAGGCATATCGCTTTCATGGATAATTTGCCAATGCACACGCTTTACGACTCTGAGACTTATTCTGTGACCCACATGCTGGCCAATGCGGTGGCCGCGGATGTGCCTGCAGACACGCTCAAAGACGGCGAGCAGTTGCTGATCGTGCCCGCCCTGGCCCGCCATGGTTTTGAAATTGTGGACAAACGAAGCAACAAAGAGGTCTATCTGGACGGCTCCTGGGCGGAGTTGTTTCAGCAACAGATTTCAGCCTGGCAGTTAAAAACCCCCACGCAAGAAGAAGTCGAAGACAAGCTGGAACAGTATGCC
>CAIOAQ010000163.1 GCA_903856025.1 uncultured beta proteobacterium | reverse complement strand
ACAAACATGGGGAATAAAGGTACCCGCTTTGTCAGCGGCGTGCATCACCGTGCTGCCTTCAGCGACATCTACCTTTTTGCCGTCGAGTTCAATTGCAATCATATTGTGATTCGCTCAAACGTAAGCAGGAACCATGCAGGTCTTATGAGCCACGTGGTATTCAAATTCAGGCATGAAGTGCTTCAACATAGCACGCACAGGCATCGCCGCAGCGTCGCCCAGTGCACAAATGGTCCGCCCCTGAATGTCTTCAGCCACCGAGTTCAACAACTCCAGATCAGACATCTGACCGTGACCAGTTTCAATACGATCAACAACACGAGAAAGCCAACCAGTGCCTTCCCGACAAGGTGTGCATTGACCGCAGGATTCATGCATATAAAAGTAACTCAAACGCTGAAGACTCTTGACCATGCAGCGCGAATCATCAACAACAATCACTGCGCCAGAACCCAGCATGGAGCCGGCCTTTGCAATGGAGTCATAGTCCATCGTACAGTCCATCATGATATTTGCAGGCAGTACTGGCGAAGAGGATCCACCAGGAATCACAGCCTTCAACTGACGCCCCTTGCGCACGCCACCAGCCAACTCAAGCAATTTTGAAAAAGGAGTTCCCATGGGAATTTCATAATTCCCTGGTAATTCAACATCACCACTGACTGAATAGATTTTCGTACCACCATTATTGGGTTTGCCGCATTCCACGTACGCTTGACCACCGTTTCGGATAATCCAAGGAACCGCCGCAAACGTTTCGGTGTTATTGATCGTGGTCGGCTTGCCATAAAGACCAAAACTTGCTGGGAAAGGTGGTTTGAACCGGGGTTGCCCCTTTTTACCTTCCAGTGACTCTAAAAGTGCGGTTTCCTCGCCACAAATGTATGCACCAAAACCGTGAGCAGCATGAAGCTGAAAACTGAAGCCACTGCCAAGAATGTTGTCCCCCAGCAGGCCAGCCGCACGGGCTTCTTCCAGCGCGTCCTCAAAACGTTGATAAGTTTGGAAAATTTCGCCGTGAATGTAGTTATAACCCACACGAATACCCATCGCGTAAGCCGCAATGATCATGCCTTCGATCACGATGTGCGGGTTGAACTGCATGATTTCGCGATCTTTGCAGGTACCAGGTTCACCTTCGTCAGAATTACAGACCAAATACTTATCACCGGGGAACTGACGTGGCATGAAACTCCATTTCAATCCTGTCGGAAAACCGGCACCGCCACGACCACGAAGTGAAGATTCCTTCACTGTCGCTATCACTTGATCCTGAGTCAACCCAGCACCGCCATCTGAACCCAAAATCTTGCGAAGAGCAAGATAACCCCCACGTGATTCGTAGTCTTTCAAATGCCAATTAGCACCATTCAAATCTGCCAAAATATGGGGATTAATGTGCCTATTGTGAAAACAGGTCTCTGCACCCGTTGCCTGAAATTTTGACAAAAACTGACTGGCGCTCATGATTTATCCCCAGAAGCACGCAGACCATCCACCAATTCATCCAACTTTTCATCGGTCATGAAACTACACATATGGGTATCATTGACCAGCAACACGGGAGAATCGGCGCATGCACCCAAACATTCACTCTGTTGCAGTGTGAACATACCATCTGGTGTGGTCTGATTTTCATCTACCCCCAACTTGGCTTTGAGATGCGCCAGGGCATGTTCGCCTTTGCGCAGTTGGCAGGACAGATTGGTACAAACGTTGAGTTTGTATTTACCCACCGGTTTCTGGTTATACATGTTGTAGAAACTAGTGACTTCATGTACTGCCATCGGAGCCATACCGAGATAGTCTGCAACCAACTGCTCGCTCTCAGGACTCACGTAACCCAACTCTTGTTGAACAATAGTCAGACAAGCCATGACAGCTGACTGCCTTTGATCTGGCGGATACTTGGCAGCTTCTTTGGCGAAGCGCGCTTTGGATTCTTCTGAAATCATCTGTCAACTTCCCCAAACACAATGTCCATGGTTCCGATAATTGCTACCGCATCAGCAAGCATGTGCCCGCGCCCCATTTCATTCAGAGCCGACAAATGAACAAAAGCAGGTGGCCTGATTTTCAAACGATAGGGCTTATTGGCACCATCACTGATTAAATAGATACCGAACTCACCCTTGGGATGCTCGATGGTCGCATACACCTCACCCTCAGGAACCGGAAACCCTTCGGTAAACAATTTGAAATGATGAATCAGGTCTTCCATGTTGGACTTCATGGATTCGCGATCAGGCGGCGCAATCTTATGGTTGTCGGTGATGACCGGACCCGGATTAACACGCAACCAATCTACACACTGTTTGATAATGCGGTTGGATTGGGCCATCTCTTCCATACGCACCAAGTAACGGTCGTACGTATCACCCGTCTTACCAACAGGGACATCAAAATCCAACCTGTCGTAAACTTCATAAGGCTGCTTCTTGCGCAGATCCCACTCCACACCCGAGCCACGCAACATAGGCCCAGTGAAGCCGAGATTCAAAGCGCGCTCAGGAGTCACAACGCCGATACCTACGGTACGTTGCTTCCAGATACGATTGTCAGTCAACAGGGTGTGATATTCACCCAAATAGGTAGGAAAACGCTGTGTAAAGTCGTCCAGAAAATCAAGCAAACTCCCCCCACGATTGCGATTGAGCGCCTCGGTGGACTTTGCACTGCGAATTTTGTTAGGTTGATGCCGCGGCATGGTATCGGGCAAATCCCTATACACGCCACCCGGACGGAAGTAAGCCGCGTGCAACCGTGCACCGCTGACCGCCTCGTAGGCATCCAGAAGATCCTCACGTTCACGAAATGCAAACAACATCACCGTCATCGCACCGCAGTCAATGGCGTGCGCCCCCACCCACAGCAAGTGATTCAATAGGCGCGTAATTTCTGCAAACATGACGCGGATGTATTGGGCACGCAACGGCACTTCCAGACCCAACATTTTTTCAATGGCAAGGCAATAAGCCTGCTCATTGCACATCATAGACATGTAGTCCAGTCGATCCATGTAGGGCAAGGCCTGGATATAGGTCTTGCTTTCTGCAAGTTTTTCGGTCGCCCGATGCAAAAGACCGATGTGCGGATCAGCGCGCTGTATTACCTCACCATCGAGCTCCAGCACGAGACGCAAAACGCCGTGCGCGGCAGGATGCTGCGGACCGAAATTGAGTGTGTAGTTCTTGATATCAGCCATGTATGAAACCGCTAGTTAGCTAGGCCTCCGTAGTTCTCTTCACGGATGATGCGAGGTGTAATTTCACGCGCTTCAATCGTGACTGGCTGGTACACCACACGTTTTTGTTCAGCGTCATACCGCATTTCAACGTGGCCAAAAACCGGGAAATCCTTACGAAATGGATGTCCAATGAAACCGTAATCCGTCAAAATTCGGCGCAGGTCATCATGACCATCAAACACAATGCCAAACAAATCAAAGGCTTCACGCTCAAACCAGTTGGCACTACTCCAAATTTCACATACCGATGGCATCACAGGAGCCAAATCATCGGCTGCGTATGACTTGAGGCGCACACGCTGATTCAAACTAACGGACAACAAATGAAGCACAACACAAAAACGCAACCCAATCAACGGCTCATTTTTGTAGGTGGAGTAATCCACACCGCACAAATCAACCATTTGCTCAAAGCAGCACCTCGGATCATCACGAAGGATTTTGGCTGCCTGAAAATAATTCGCCGCATCTACGACGATGGTGAGCTCACCCAGAGCCAGCACACTACTGCGAACCAAGCCACCCAAAGCGGCTTCTACATTGGTTTTCAGTGTGAGCGGATTTACAGCATACGAAGTCATCGTCAAACCCTTTACGTGCGTGCAATCGTTTGTGTACGACGAATTTTTCTCTGCAGCTGCATAATTCCGTATATCAACGCCTCTGCAGTAGGCGGACAACCCGGCACATAAACATCAACTGGAACAATACGATCGCAACCCCTTACCACCGAATAACTATAGTGGTAATAACCACCACCATTGGCACAAGAACCCATACTGATCACCCAGCGCGGCTCCGCCATTTGGTCATAAACCTTGCGAAACGCCGGTGCCATTTTGTTAGTCAACGTTCCTGCAACAATAATCAGATCAGCTTGACGCGGACTAGGACGAAAAACTTCAGCACCAAAACGACTGATGTCATAACGCGCAGCTGCAGCATGCATCATTTCTACGGCACAGCATGCCAGACCAAATGTCATCGGCCAAACTGAGCCCGTCTTAGCCCAATTCACCACCGAGTCGTAACTCGTGGTGACAAAGCCCTCTTTGAAAACGCCTTCAATCATCGTGTTACTCCCAATCCAGGGCGCCTTTGATCCACATGTACACAAAACCAATCGTCAGAATGGTCACAAATTCCAATCCAACCAGGAATCCATAAAGCCCCAATTCCTTAAGCGTGACCGCCCAAGGAAACAACAGAGCGGTTTCCAAATCAAAAAGAATGAAAAGAATAGCAATCAGGTAATACCGGACATCAAATTTCATCCGCGCATCGCCAAACGCCTCAAAACCGCATTCGTAAGGAGAATTTTTTGCCGCATTGGGTCGATTGGGGCCAAGAATAAACCCAATGATCTGCGGCATGACACCGACGGAAAGACCGATCAATATAAAGAATAGAACAGGTAAATATTGATCAAGTTTCATGGTGAGATTTTGATTCAACTGACAGCTTGAAACATTGATATGAATCAAACTAAATTAACTTGGTGCCGTCGGCGAGACTCGAACTCGCACAGCTT
>CAIOAQ010000162.1 GCA_903856025.1 uncultured beta proteobacterium | reverse complement strand
ATAGACTGCAGTCGATCGTATCCTGGCCTTGGATTATTTCGGCACTTTTAGTTTCACTTATGAATTAGAAATGGAATAAGGAAGATGACGACCCTTGCCCTGGGTGCCTTCGGCACGTGCA
The DNA here is from genome assembly GCA_903856025.1 of uncultured beta proteobacterium. GTDB lineage: Bacteria > Pseudomonadota > Gammaproteobacteria > Burkholderiales > Burkholderiaceae_C > Rhodoferax. Next base: position 3,170 of record CAIOAQ010000162.1, on the reverse strand, counting down.
GAGAGATAAACAGAGAGATCCATGATATGGGCATTCACGCTGGGTTCGCCTTGTCATGCGGGCATCGCGAGGACCGGCCCCTTGCGTTGAGTGATCTCTTCGATCAAGTTATCCATCGCCTCGCTCTCACTGTAACCCGCGCCAGCGGAAAATTCCAATCGCAACGTTTGAGCACCAGGCCAACAAACTGGCGTGCTCCCATCTGGTGAACCAACGGCAACAGATCGGGAACAACTCCCGCTCCGGCTTCATCAGGTCAGTGGCAACTCGCGCACCTGTCCTGGAATGCATGCCAACCCGTATAGATGGAGCCTGGTGGCCTTGCGTGCAGTGTGACCTCTTGGGTCACCCGTATATTTTCAATGTCCGCTCACATTTCCCCTGCGCATCCGCCCAACATCAGGGCCGACGCGAAAGCGCCACCACAAAGGATGCTGTGACTTATCACCCCTATTCAAGAGAAATTCGGTGTTGGCGAAAACAATGAAAGTTTTGTCATTCTGTCCGCCTGTAAAGGCTGTCCTCCAGCCTAATCAGATCGGCTTGGCAAGCGTTGCGACTTGTCAAGCATTGCGCCAAGCAACAAGATTGAAGTGAGGTGTGGCAGATGACATATGCTGGCCAATCGCAACTTCTTATTGGTGTCAAGTGCGGTGATACCTGGAAATCTCATCTTCTGATGCATGAAAAGCGCCGCTGCCATGCCCCGTCGTCAATGGAGCCGAATTTGGCGTTCTTGCGCTAACCTTGGTTTTCCAGGGAGACGGGCTGGAGGCCAGCATTGTTGATTGGACCCAAACTCATGGCCTTAGGGGCTACTGTCACTTTGAGCTGAGATACGATTACAGCAATAAAAATGAGCGCACAACCGCAGATCTGGACGAACAGTAAATTTTGGCTGAGTGCAAGATAGGCCGCAGCAACGGCAAAGACCGCCTCGAGACCAAGAATGAGTGCGGCATCGGACGGTGGTGTGTATTTTTGCCCCCAAACCTGTAGCGTGTAGCCGATACCGATAGACAAGGTCGCACGATAGGCAATCGATCCCAGCATGGGCCATGCGGTCAGCACATGGGCATCTTCTACGAACAAGCCAACCAATAGGTTGAGCAGTCCGCAGACAAAGAAATGCCCGGCGGCAAAGGAGATCGAATCAAAACGCGATGCAAATTTTCCAAGCACTACAAAATGCCATGCCCAGAAAATTGCACCCAATAGCTCGATGACATCTCCTTTTTGAACATCGAATTCACCACCGGTCGAAAGAAAATAGGCACCGATGGAAGCAGTCACTATGGCCACCATATCCAAGCGGTGCGGCCGCTCGCGAAACCAAAACCACAGTAAAAATGGTGTAAATACGCAGTACAGGCTGGTAATAAAGCTTGCGTTGGCGACTTTGGTATAGAGCAACCCCACCTGTTGCGCAGCCGTAGCAACAAACAAGATTCCGCCAGCGGCAGCCATCCAAAGATATTGACTTTTGGAAATATGCGACCCCCGCGGGATAAAAGGAATCAAAATCAAACTGGCCAGTACGAAACAGATGCCGTTGTAAAGATAGGCGACGCCATATTGACCGGCAATATCCTGGGCGACAAATGCTGAGCCCCAAATAATGGCCACCATGAACAAAAGAAGGTCTGCTTTAAGGCGCATAACTGGTTGCTGTAATTGGAGACGTTGGAGGACCGTGGGCACTTCGAATTTTGGCTAACCGAGCATCAGGTTTAAGTTTTTTAAATTGACGATGCGTCAGAGCGTCGATTGACGAAGTCTTGATCCAGCTTGAATACCGCGACCGTTTCCACCAGTTCACTGGCTTGCAATTTCAGTCCACTGGCTGCGGCGGCAATCTGCTCTACGAGTGCTGCGTTCTGCTGTGTGGCCTGATCCATCAAGGACACAGCTTCCGAGACTTGCGAAACACCGTTGGACTGCTCCCCACTGGCAGCACTGATTTCACCCATGATGTCGGTTACTCGCTTGATGCTGATGACAACCTCACTCATCGTCGTGCCTGCCTGGTCGACCAATGCGGTACCTCTTTCCACGCGCTCCACGCTGGCACCAATGAGAATCTTGATTTCCTTGGCCGCATCTGCTGAACGCCCGGCCAGGGAACGCACTTCACTTGCCACAACCGCGAATCCACGGCCCTGTTCACCCGCCCGTGCGGCCTCCACGGCAGCGTTCAATGCAAGGATATTCGTCTGAAACGCGATGCCATCAATGACGCTGATGATGTCGGAAATTTTGCGCGAGGATTCGTTGATGTCCTTCATGGTTTCTACAACCTGCCCCACAACCTCTCCGCCCCGCATGGCAACCGTAGAGGCAGTCATCGCGAGCTGGTTGGCTTGTCTTGCTGAATCCGCATTCTGTTTCACCGCAGAACCCAACTCTTCCATCGATGCCGCAGTCTCTTCAAGCGCGCTGGCCTGCTGTTCCGTGCGATCGGAAAGGTCATGATTGCCTTGTGCAATTTCGGCGCTGGCATTGGCTACACCTTCGGCACCTTGGCGCACCGTTGATACCGTGCGCGCCAGATTCTGCTGCATGGATTCAAGTGCCGACAGCATTTCGCCAATTTCATCGCGCCCACCAACAGACACCATGTTGACCAGATTTCCATTGGCGACGTTCTGCGCCACTTCCACCGCGTGGCGCACACGCCTGGCAATGCCACGACTTAACAACCAGCCTACCAGCAGGCCAAGGCAGACCATCAGGCCTAACCCGGTGAATGTCACCATGCTTGCCCTCTGCAGCGCACTGCCGATATTGCTGACAGCCTCCTTTGCGCCACCTTGGTTGAGTTCAACAAGTTTTGCGAGTATCTCGCTGGCTGCTTTAAAGGCGACCTCAGCCCTGTCAAGCTCATCCTGTGTTTCGGACATTTGGAATGCTCTGGAGCGAGCAAGTGCCTTGTCCTTAAAATTTGTGTACTTTTTCCACTCTGCGGAAAACGCTGCATAAGTGGTGGCTTCTTCGCCTGGAGTAATTACTTTTTCGTAGTCGATGCGACTTTTGGTGATCCCCGCATCCAGTTTTTTGAGATTCTGCTCGACCTCCTCTTTTTTGGACTGACTCATGGTCATGGCATGGCGAAAGACCTCAACGCGGGTATTGGAGGTTTGGGCATTGATGTTGTCCACCAACACCACACT
>CAIOAQ010000161.1 GCA_903856025.1 uncultured beta proteobacterium | reverse complement strand
TCACCTATAAATGAAATTTCATCAAAGGACAAATTCTTGCTAGGAACGCTACAGGAACAATTTGATCAAAGAAATTCGTACGAATACATAAGTGGAAATACGTATATGGATGGTGTTTTATAGATACCACAACCTCCAGATTCAGGTTGCGACCCATCTCAATAATTGAGTCTAAAATAGCTTGTCACTGATAGGCAAAATTATACGTGTTCGTACGTATTGTTCTGTTTGATAAGCTGAGTAGAATTAAGTCAACAGTTCAACATAACTGTTGCTTCAACTCCTCCCACTCTGCGCACATCCCCTCCGAATTTGATGTGCGCTTTCTTTTTGAAATTGAGTGAAATGACCTTCGGCAAAACAGGAGGCTTATTGTGAATTTCCGGCGTTAAGACGCCACCGACTTTCGGCGTAATGGCTCCACTTTGACAGGTCATTTCAGTGGCTCAAACTGGGGTGCAAGGTTGCGCGATTTTGGCTGTTTTTGCAATAGCAATTTTTGCTGTAATTGCGAGTATTTTGGGGGCGCTGTTTTTTGTGAGCGAAGGGTTTTGACTCTGGGTAAATGAACTTTGTTCGGATTTAATCTAGCTGATAGGTGCTTCTTCGTTTTGCCTTGTCGCTTTATATTTTCAATCCTTACGGAGTGCCTTCGAGTTCAAGTCTGTCGAATACTGCGACGGCGGCGTTTCTGCAATTGCGTACGCCGCCGTTGTGTCATTCAGTGGATGGGAACTGCGTCATTTTGCCCCTGGTTTGCCTCCTTTCGCGGGGGGCGTGATTTTTTCTGACATCGGCTTCAGTCCACGGTAACTCTCGCCGTCCAATTCAAGCTTGTAAGCGCCGTGGCGCAAGCGATCCAGCGTGGCTGCGCCGATCATCTTGTTCGACGGAAAGGCTGCGCCCCATTCGTCGAAATCGAGGTTTGACGTCAGAATGGTTGCCGTGCGCTCGTAGCGTTCTGAGATCAGATCATGGAAATATTCGTCTTCAGGCGAGCGCAGAGGTTTGAGACCAAAGTCGTCGATGATCAACAAATGGACTTTGGCCAGATGCTGGAAACGTCGCTCGTAAGTTCCCATAGCCTGGGCAGTGCGCAAGCTGTTCATCAGTTGCGTCTGCGTGTTGAACAGCACGTCATAACCCTGACGGGCTGCCGCGTGTCCCAGAGCCTGCGCCAGATGGCTCTTGCCGGTGCCGCAGTGTCCGGCAATAAGCACGGCGACTTTTTCTCCGACGAAACGGCAGGTAGCGAGGTCATGAACTGCGGCGCGGTTTAGGCCAGGCAGGCGGTCGAAGTCGAACCCATCCAACGATTTCTGATTGCGGAAGTTGGCACGGCGCATGCGCAGATCGAACTTTTTCTGATCGCGCCGCGCAACTTCATCATGGATCAGCAGGCTGAGGAACTCGGTGTGCGAGAGTTTGCGGTCTATCGCTTCGCGGTTGCGTGCCTCAAGGGAATCGAGGATGCCGGACAGGCGCAGTAGTTTGAGCAGTGTGCTCAGTTCTGGTATAGGGTTCATGATGTTCCTTATTGAATAATGGTGTGGGTGTCGCGGTAGAAACGACCGCCTTCTGTGTAGGTGCTGGCCAGCGCATCAAAGGCTGCCAGCATGGTTTGCTGATCAAGCCCTTTTTCCAGAATGCTCTTGGCCACCTTGTAGCCCGGCGTGCCATAGTGGTTGGCTCGCGAGCAGGCGGCCTCCAGTCTGGCTGCGCCGTATTTATCCTTGAGCCGCAGTACGCCCTGAACCGCCCGCAGGCGTATCAGCACCGCGTCGCTGAACATCGCATGGATCATGGCAAAACAGGCGGGGCCAATAAGTTCTGCTTGACTCAGGCACCATTTCGTATCCTGAAGTTGCCATGCCTGCGCCTCCGGCGGCATATGGTCATTCACCGTTTTGCGCTCCCCGCGCAACTTTGACCGCACATGGCTGGCGACAGCTTCATGCTCTTGATACAACGTCACCATGGCGTCGCTATCCTTCAGCCAGAGATCATGGCCGACCAGTCGGAACGGCACGGAATAATAGTTGTATTGGTAATGAACATAGGCGTCGCGGTAAACCTTGACCTTGCTCCAGATGGCGAGCTGTGGCGGCACATCTGGCAAGGGGTGGAGCAGGCTCTTTTCCACTTCAGCGAACCGTTTCAACGGCATTTCGTGGGTGGTGCCGTGAATGCGGTTGCCTGCTTCCGTCATTACCCATTCCTGCAACTGCCGGTTGGCATCGTCCAGATCGCGGAAGTCGC
>CAIOAQ010000160.1 GCA_903856025.1 uncultured beta proteobacterium | reverse complement strand
TCCATGGCAGAACGCAGCGCCTGGATCATGGTCATTGAACTGACATTGTTGGCGTTGAGGGTCATGTTCATGCTCCGATTTCTTGTTGTTGACGCAACAAGTGCGCGGGCATGTCTTTGAACACATCTTCAAACATGCTGCTCACATCCTGGGCATGTGCATCAGCCAGGGTGCCAAACTTCTCAGCCTCCTTTTGGGCCGTCGCCACTTCGAGTTCAACCGATTTCTTGGTGGCTTCATGCTCTGCGTCAGACCAAACGCCCCGTATGATCAAATGCTTTTTAAGTCGCTCAATCGGGTCGCCCAGCGGAAAGCGTGCGGCATCGTTGGCGGGCCGGTATTTGCTGGGATCATCCGAGGTGGAATGGGGCCCTGCACGGTAAGTGACCCATTCAATCAAGGTCGGTCCAAAGTTGGAGCGGGCGCGCTCCAAGGCCCACCTGGACGCTGCATAACACGCCAGGAAGTCGTTGCCATCGACCCGCAGGGACGCAATGCCGCAACCTGCGCCCCTTGCCGCGAAGGTGGTGCCTTCACCACCGGCAATCGCCTGAAAGGTGGATATTGCCCATTGGTTATTGACCACGTTGATGATCACCGGGGCGCGGTATACGTGAGCAAAGGTGAGGGCGGTATGAAAGTCTGCTTCGGCGGTAGCACCATCACCAATCCAGGTGCTGGCGACCTTGTCATCACCCTTGATCGCGCTGGCCATGGCCCATCCCACGCCTTGAATCACCTGCGTGGCCAGGTTGCCGGAGATTGAAAAGAACCCCTGCTTTTTGCTGGAATACATCACCGGCAATTGACGCCCTTTCATGGGGTCACGCGTGTTGCTATAGAGCTGACAGATCATGTCCACCATGTTGTTGTCTTCACGTGTGAGCAACAAGCCTTGTTGGCGGTAGGTGGGGAAGCACATGTCGCCTTCGCCAATGGCCAACGCATGCGCGCAGGCAATGGCTTCTTCGCCCAGGCATTGCATATAGAAGGACATCTTCTTCTGCCGTTGGGCAATTTGCATGCGTACGTCAAAAGCGCGGGTCAGCAACATGGCACGCAGGCCACGTTTGAGCAACGTGACATCCATGTCAGGGGCCCAAGGGCCGACCGCCTTGCCATCGTCATCGAGTACACGAATCAGCGCAAAGGCGAGATCGTTGGTTTGTGCTGCCGCAATATCCACTGGTGGACGACGTTTTGCGCCAGGGGCAGACAAATGAAGGTAGGAAAAATCTGTGTCGCGGCCCGGCCGTCCGGTAGGCTCTGGCACGTGCAGGTGCAGTGGTTTGCGCTGTGGCATGGTAAAGGTCTCCTTGCAGACTTGTGATCTGTCTCAGAATACGTTGAACAAGGTCTGGTGTGCATTGGGTAAAGCACCTAGACCGTGAAGTGCAGTTCATGGCACAGGATCACTGCGCGCATCAACTTGCACCGTTGAGCATACCGCATTTGCGTGCTGTGTTTGCAGCACGTATGAGTTGAATCGACTCCTGATGTTGCTGCACTGTAACCACCGCAATCCGCGTAAATCCTATTGATTCGTACCTATTCTGTATGCGAGGCCTCTCAATTGACATTTGTTGAAGGGGTGCATATTTTTTGAATCGATTGATTCAAAGGATGCAGTGAAAAATATCTCCGACATGTATCTTGGTTGAGAAAAGGTTGTCACCAACTGGCAATGGTATTAACCACTTTTATAGTGTGGTTTAATTCGGCGTATTTAATAATATTCTGTTTTTTTTGACTTATCTTGGGATTGAGTCTGATGATTAAATATGCATGCAGTGGTGCTATTTTGCGTGCATTCAATTGGCTACAGCACGATAGGCAGATATTTATAGTTACTTAAACTCACGAGCATGAGACAGGCTTTTCAAGTGTTTGTCGGATATTTATTTGAAAGCCAGGGTGTTTGCCTTGTTTTCGGCAGAATCGCCTTGAAAAAACAGGTGACATGAGTCTAATAGACTTTTTTGCACTCTTAAAAGGATATGATTTTTCTCACAAAGTTGTATGCATTTTTTGACAAAAAAGATTCTATTGAAGTACGGATTAAGTTAGCTGTTTTTCGAGTGGGCAAGGACTTGATAAGTCAAATGAAAATAATCCAGGATGAAGGTCCTTACAGAAATGTCACTATGAAGACGGAGAGTGCTTCACAGTAATTTTTTATAAATTTTGTATCCAAATGATCATGTAGATCGTTTCGATGTCTATTAAGATGGATAATGCGACCCATTAAAAGAAACACGTGCACGTGTCAACAGGATACTTCTTAAACGTATAAAAAGGTAATCTCATGAATAAGTTGGTTGAAATTCAAAAACAAATCGCTTTGTTGCAGCAACAGGCTGAAGAAATTAAATCCCAAGAATTTGATAGTGCGGTGCAGGACATCAAAGCCAAGATGGCAGCCTTTGGCATCACCGTGGCCGATTTGAATGCAGGTAAGGCGCGGGGACGCAAGGTGGGTGGGGCTTCAAAATCCTCCAACCCGGTGGCCATCAAATTCCGTGGTCCCAATGGCGAAACCTGGACTGGTCGCGGTCTGATGCCGCGTTGGTTGGCAACGTTGGTGGCCAGCGGCCAGGCCAAAGAGACTTTCACGGTATAAGCAACAAGGTGTTGGAAGGCGGGCATATCCAGTGACGGATCTTTGGCGTTGCCGGGTTGGTCGTTGTCCTGCATGACACCTCAAACCCTGGAACGACTGCACGTTGATGTGCCAGTTCAGTGTCCAGGGTAATTTCCCTCCAATCGGTTTCCACTTGAGATATTCGTATAAATAGCTGTGCGTCTGCGCACCAGCGCGCATGAACATGCGGCACAATTTGTGGGTAGTTTCTAGGCATTCCATTTGATTGACCCATGAGCCCACCATGACCGACGTTTTCCATATACCCCCCCGCGACAAGGCAGAGATACTGGCCCAGGCGCTGCCTTACATCCGTAAGTTCCATGGCAAGACCATGGTCATCAAATATGGCGGAAATGCCATGACCGACCCCGCCTTGCAGGCGGACTTCGCTGAAGATGTGGTCCTGCTCAAACTGGTGGGTATCAACCCGGTGGTGGTGCATGGTGGAGGCCCCCAGATTGAAACTGCGCTGAAGCGTTTGGGCAAGAAGGGTGAATTCATCCAGGGCATGCGCGTGACCGATGCCGAAACCATGGAAGTGGTCGAATGGGTGCTGGGTGGTGAGGTGCAGCAGGACATCGTCGGTCTGATCAACCAGGCCGGTGGTAAAGCGGTAGGCCTGACCGGGCGTGATGGCGGCATGATACGCGCGCAAAAGCTCAAGATGCTTGACAACGTCGACCCCAGTATTGAGCACGACGTGGGGCAGGTGGGCGACATCGTCAGCATCGACCCCAGTGTGGTCAAGGCGTTGCAGGACGATGCCTTCATTCCGGTCATCAGCCCGATTGGGTTTGGCGATGCCAATGAAAGTTACAACATCAACGCCGATGTGGTTGCTGCCAAGCTTGCTACAGTTTTGAAAGCAGAAAAACTCATGATGCTCACCAACATCAGTGGCGTGCTTGATAAACAAGGTCAATTGCTGACGGACTTGACGACCGAACGCATCGACGAACTTTTTGCCGATGGCACCATTTCTGGTGGGATGTTGCCCAAAATCGCGGGTGCGCTGGATGCAGCCAAGAGTGGTGTGAATTCGGTGCACATCATCGACGGACGTGTGCCCCATGTGCTGCTGTTGGAAATTCTGACGGATCAGGCTTTTGGCACCATGATTCGTTCGCGTTGAAATGCTATATTATTTATAGCGTATTACGCTTGATATATAGGGGCTAGAGCCCTGTTTTACATATATAAATCAGCCCATCCATTTCCTCATGTCCGACGCAGAAAACCCCCACCACAACGGCGCACCGCTTGTGGGTGTGACCTTGGTACGGCAACGGCCCAAGCCGGGCGAGAGGCGGGTCCAAATTCTGCAGACACTCGCCACAATGCTGGAGCAGCCTGGGGGCGAGCGAATCACCACGGCAGCGCTGGCCAAACAACTGCAGGTCAGTGAAGCAGCGTTGTACCGCCACTTTGCCAGCAAAGCGCAAATGTTTGAGGGGCTGATTGACTTCATTGAGCAGTCGGTCTTTGCACTGATTGGACAAATCGAGACGCAAGAGCAGGTTAATGGCGTTCAGCGTGCGGGGCAGATCGTGACCATGCTGGTGAAATTTGCTGAAAAAAATCCTGGAATGACCCGCGTCATGGTGGGGGATTCCTTGTTGCTGGAACATGAACGCTTGCAGGAGCGCATGAATTTATTCTTTGACAAGGTGGAAGCCGCGCTCAAACAGTGTCTGCGTGAGGTCGACAGTGCGATAGACCGTGACACGCCTACGGTGAATGCGCAATTGCGTGCCGCCGTGCTGGTCGCTTTTGCCAGGGGACGCCTGCAGCGCTATGTGCGTGGGCACTTTAAACGCCTGCCCAGCGAGCAGCTGGAAGCCTGTTTGGCCTTGATCCTCTGACATCTACCCGTTTTGATCTAGGGGTTAACCCGATAAATCCCTAGAAAGATCACCCTAGAAACCTTTTTTTGGTGACGTTGTTGGTGGAAATGTTGCAAAATAGAACGACCGTTCGTTTTATACATATGCACACTTCGTCCAGTTCCCTCAAGTCAGTTGCGCCAACTCCCCGTACACGGGGTGCCAGAGCCCTGCAAAAAGGCCAGCAAACCAAGCAGACTATTGTCGATGCCGCCCTCGGGCTGGCTGAGCAAATTGGTCTGGAAGGCCTGAGCATCGGTGCGCTCGCTGAAATTACCCACATGAGCAAGTCGGGTGTGTTTGCGCATTTTGGTTCCCGCGAAGAATTGCAAATTTCTGTCATTCGTGAGTACTACCAGCGCTTCTCAGACGAAGTGTTCTTTCCTGCCATGAACGAATCGCGTGGCTTGCCGCGGGTACAAGCGCTGTTTGGCAACTGGATGAAGCGGGTAGCCGTTGAAATTCAGTCAGGCTGCATCTTTATCAGCGGCGCGGTTGAGTTTGATGACCGCCCAGGCCCGGTGCGTGACGCTTTGGCCACCTCAGTGCAAACCTGGCTGGCTGCCATGTACCGCGCGGTGGTGCAAGCCAAGGAAGCAGGGCATTTGGCTTGCGAGGCGGACGAGGCGCAAATGTCATTTGAAATTCATGGCTTGATTCTGGCCTTGCATTACGAAGCCCGCTTTTTGAAAAACCCAGGTGCCATTGCGCGTGCGCACACGGGTTTTGAAAACATTCTGTTGCGCTACGCCAAACCCGAAGCGTGTCTGTCCATTAACCCTGTTTCATCGAATCATTCCTAAGGAGATCCCCATGGCTGTTTACACACCACCTCTGCGCGACATGCAATTTGTCATGCATGAATTGCTCAACGTCACGGCCGACTTGGCCGCCATGCCTGTCCATGCGGACATGGATGCCGACACCATCAACGCGGTATTGGAAGAAGGCGGCAAATTTGCTTCTGAAGTGTTGCTGCCATTGAATATCACAGGCGACGCCGAAGGCTGCAAGCTCGACATCACCACCCATGCGGTCACTACGCCTGCCGGTTACCCGCAAGCCTACAAAAAGTACATTGAAGGTGGTTGGGCTGCGCTGGCCTGTGACCCCGAATTTGGTGGTCAGGGCTTGCCACTGGTGGTAAACCAGTGTTTCTATGAAATGATGAATTCGGCCAACCAGGCCTGGACGATGTATCCCGGCCTGACGCATGGCGCTTATGCTGCATTGCATACCCATGGAACGCCAGAGCAAAAAGCAACTTACCTGCACAAAATGACCAGTGGTGAATGGACAGGTACCATGTGCCTGACAGAAGCGCATTGCGGCACCGACCTGGGTCTGATGCGCAGCAAGGCTGAGCCACAAGCAGACGGCACCTACAAAATCACCGGCAACAAGATCTTCATCAGCGCCGGCGAACACGACCTGGCCGACAACATCATCCATTTGGTGCTGGCTCGCTTGCCAGATGCGCCTCCCGGCATCAAGGGCGTGAGCTTGTTCATTGTGCCCAAGTTCTTGGTCAACGCCGATGGCACGTTGGGTGCCCGCAATCCTGTGTTCTGTGGCGGCCTGGAACACAAGATGGGCATCAAGTCCAATTCCACGGCACAAATCGTGCTCGACGGCGCGGTGGGTACGCTGGTGGGGCAACCCAACAAAGGCATGCAGGGCATGTTCGTGATGATGAATGCCGCACGTCTGGGCGTGGGCAATCAGGGTCTTGGCCTGACCGAAGTGGCGTTCCAGAACGCGCTGGTTTACGCCAAAGACCGTATCCAGATGCGCAGCCTGACAGGTATCAAAGCAAAAGACAAACCGGCTGATCCGATCATCGTGCACCCGGATGTGCGCAAGATGTTGCTGACGGCTAAAGCTTACGCAGAAGGTGCCCGGGCGTTGCTGTGCTTTAGCTCCATGTTGCTGGAAAAGGAGATGAGCCACCCTGACGAGAAAGTGCGTAAGGATTCAGGCGAACTGCTGGCTTTGCTGACACCGATCGTCAAAGCGTTTATCACTGACAACGCATGGACTTCAACCTCGGCCTGCATGCAGGTATTTGGCGGCCATGGCTACATCAAGGAATGGGGCATGGAGCAGTTTGTGCGTGATGCCCGCATCAACATGATCTACGAAGGCACCAACACGGTTCAAAGCCTGGACTTGCTGGGCCGGAAAGTGCTGTCCAACAATGGCGCAACGCTGAAAAAATTCGGCAAATTGGTGGGTGCCTTGTTGGCAGAGGAAGGCGTCAACGAGAAGATGGCCGAGTTCATCACACCGGTGGCAGTCTTGGCTGACCAGATGACCAAGTTCACTACTGAACTCGGCTTCAAAGGCTTCCAGAACCCTGACGAAGTGGGTGCCGCTGCAGTGGATTACCTGCGCGTGGCCGGACATCTGGTGTTTGGCTACTTCTGGGCCCGCATGGCACAAGTGGCGTTGCGCCAAATTGCGGCTGGCAACACCGACCCGTTCTACGTGGCCAAGTTACAAACCGCGCGTTTCTACTTTGCCAAGCTGTTCCCGGAAACCGTCACTGCCATGCGCGCTGCTCGCGCCGGCAGCAAGGTGCTGATGGACACGGACGCGGCACTGGCATGAAGTACCTCAAGGGCACCATGCTGCGCGCTTTCTTGCCTTTAGCCTTGGGCTTGCTGGCGTTGTCGGCGCAAGCGCAAATGACCCCCGCTGGTCTTTGGCGCACGATTGATGACAACACCGGTGAGGTGACTTCCGAGGTGCGCATCACCGACAACGCAGGGGTATTGTCGGGGCGCATCGAGAAGTTGCTGCGCAAGAACGTCAAGCAGGACGAGTTGTGTGACAAATGCACCGATGACCGCAAAGACAAACTGGTGCTTGGCATGGAAATCATCCGTGGTTCCAAAAAAGCCAGCTCCGAGCTCCTTTGGGAGGGCGGCAAGATTCTTGATCCGGACAACGGCAAGGAATACACGCTGCGCATGATGCCCATCGAAGACGGCAAGAAACTGCGGGTGCGCGGCTACATCGCCTTTTTCTACCGGACCCAAATCTGGGTTCGCGTTCCCTAATTCATACGTTTAATTCACAGGAACTCACCATGTCCCGATTCAATGTCAGAAAAGTCGCCGTTCTTGGCGCAGGTGTGATGGGTGCGCAAATTGCAGCGCATCTGGTCAATTGCAAAGTACCCGTCGTGCTGTTTGATTTGCCGGCCAAAGAAGGCCCCAAAAACGGCATCGTCACCAAAGCAGTGGATGGCTTGAAAAAACTCAAACCTGCTCCGCTGGGTGTGGCCGCAGATGCATCGTTGATTGGTCAAGCCAACTACGAAGAGCACCTGGAACAGCTGCGCGATTGCGACCTCATCATTGAGGCCATTGCCGAACGCATGGACTGGAAGCTTGACCTGTACAAAAAAATTGCACCGTTTGTCGCACCACATGCCATCGTGGCCTCCAACACCTCGGGCTTGTCGATCACCAAGCTCAGTGAAGTGCTCCCAGAGGAACTCAAACCCCGCTTTTGCGGCATCCATTTCTTCAACCCCCCACGCTACATGTTGTTGGTGGAATTGATCAACACGCCGACTACAGAGCCGCATATCCTCGACAACCTGGAAGCGTTCGTCACCAGCAACCTGGGTAAATGCGTCGTCCGTGCCAAAGATACTCCCAACTTCATCGCCAACCGCGTCGGCATTGCCGGCATGTTGGCCACCATGAAAGAAGTGGAAAACTTTGGCCTGAGCTATGACGTGGTCGACGATTTGACCGGCAAAAAGCTGGGTCGTGCCAGCTCTGGAACTTTCCGCACCGCCGACGTGGTGGGGCTGGACACCATGGCCCACGTCATCAAGACGCTGCAGGATACCTTGAGTCTGGAAACCGACCCGTTCTACGGCAGTTTTGCGACTCCCGAGGTGCTCAAGACCTTGTTGGACATGGGCAATCTGGGACAAAAGACCAAGGCCGGATTCTTCAAAAAGGTCGGGCGCGACATCATGCGTTTTGACTTGGAAGGCAAAGAGTATGTGCCCGCCGGTCAAAAGGCGGACGAGGTTTACACCCGCATGCTGAAAAAACCAGCTGCCGAGCGTTTGCAATTGTTGCGCAACGCCGAAGGCGCGCAAGGCCAATTCTTGTGGGCGATTTTGCGCAACGCATTCCACTACGCAGCCGTGCATTTGGGCACGATTGCGGACAACGCCCGTGACGTGGACTTCTGCATGCGCTGGGGTTTTGGCATGAAGCAGGGCCCGTTTGAGCTCTGGCAAGAAGCAGGCTGGTTGACCGTGGCCAACATGGTCAAGGAAGACATCGACGCAGGCAAGGCTTTGTGCAACGCACCGCTGCCTGAATGGGTGTTCAAAGGCCCGGTAGCAGATGCCGGTGGCGTACACACCGCTCAAGGTTCCTGGAACCCTACCGCTGGCAAGTTCATGCCGGTGCGCAGCCTGCCGGTGTATGCACGTCAGCATTTCCCTGAAAGCGTGCTGGGTGCGAACGCACCTTCTGCCGCAAGCGCAGGCACCACGCTGCATGAAGATGATGCGATCCGTCTGTGGACACTGGACGATGAAGTGGTCATCGCCAGCATCAAGACCAAGATGCACGCCATTGGCCCAGATGTGATCGAAGGCCTGTTGCAAGGCCTGGCGCTGGCTGAGGAAAAATACAAAGGCATGGTCATCTGGAGCAACGACGAGATGTTCTCCGCCGGTGCCGATCTGCAAGCCATGCTGCCTGCGTTCATGATGGGCGGTGTGAAAGCCATCGAAGGCGCTGAATTTGAGATGCAGCAAGCCATGTTGAAACTGCGCTACGCCAACGTGCCGGTGATTTCTGCCGTGCGTGGCCTGGCTTTGGGCGGTGGTTGCGAATTGGCTGCTTACACCGCCAAACGTGTGGTGGCCATGGAAAGCTACATGGGTCTGGTTGAAGTCGGTGTGGGCCTGGTGCCTGGCGGTGGCGGTCTGGCTTACATTGCCCGCCGTGCCGCAGAGAACGCGGCCAACTCCACTGGCAAAGACCTGCTGCCGTTCCTGACCGAAGGCTTCACCGCTGCGGCGATGGCCAAGGTCGGAACGAGTGCCCTCGAATCCCGCAAAATTGGCTACTTATTGGACAGCGATGTGATCGTGCCGCACAAGGACGAACTGCTGTTTGTTGCCATCAACGAAGCCCGGGCCATGTTTGACAGCGGCTATCGCGCCCCGCTCAAACGCCACTTCCCGGTGGCTGGACGCAGTGGACTGGCCACCATCAAGGGCACTTTGGTGAACATGCGTGATGGCGGTTTCGTCAGCGCCTACGATTTC
>CAIOAQ010000159.1 GCA_903856025.1 uncultured beta proteobacterium | reverse complement strand
TGGCGGACTCGGCCACCTTGCGTTCGCTGATGTCTTGCAGGGTTTCGATCGCACCGATCATCTCCCCCTGTGGGTTGTACAGTGGTGCAGCGACAAACACCAGGCAACGCCCGGTGAGCGTCAAAAATTCTTCGCCTTCAAAGGCACCGGGCACCTTCAGGGAACTGCGGTATTGGCTTTGGTACAAGTCATCCACAATGGCTTGAATGCGACCATCCACAATCAGGTCGGCGAGTACTGATCGATCAACACCGTCCACCAATTGACCGAGTCCCTTTTGACCAATGGCCTTCTCAGCCGAGATGCCCAGGGTTAAGGCACACGCCCGATTGAAATGGGTCACAACATGGTTCATGTCGATGACAAAAGTGGCTACTGGACTGGCCTCAAAAAAAAGCGATGAATCCACTGTGGGAGTCCCAGAAGTGTGGTGTGGAGGAGTCACCATTGGATCTGTCATGGCGCGTGCTCAGGGTTAACCACGGGGTCAGGTTGTTTCAAAGGCAAGGTGACTTTGAAGGTGGTGCCTTGGCCGACCTCGGACTGCACCTCAATGCTGCCGTGGTGCTTCTGGATGATGCCATAAGCCAGCGACAGGCCCAACCCGGTGCCTTTTCCTACCGGTTTGGTGGTAAAAAAAGGTTCAAAAATGCGACCAAGGTGCTCTGGCTTGATACCTTTGCCGGTGTCCTGGATTTCGATCCAGACCAGCGCATCGTCCAGACCCGTGCGAATGGTGATGGTGCCATGCGATTCGATGGCGTGCGAGGCGTTGACCAGCAAGTTCATGAACACCTGATTAAGCTGAAACGGAAAGCACTCAATCTGCGGTATGCCAGCATAGGCCTTGACCACTTCTGCCTTGTATTTGAGTTCGTTCCAGACCACGCGCAAGGTGCTCTCCAGACCCGCCTCGATGTCGGCCCACTGTCGTTCAGCCTCGTCAACGTGTGAGAAGTTTTTAAGATCCTGCACGATGCGTGTCACGCGTTGCAGCCCGTCAATGGACTCCTTTAGCAAATTGGGCACATCGTCGCGTAAAAACCTGAGATCGATCGCTTCTTCGACCTGTTTCACCTGACGTTTAAGGGCATCTGGCAAGGTGGGTTGGGTTTGCTCGTAAGCGGTGATCAACTTGAACAGGTCATTGACATAACTTTGCAAGCTACCCAAATTTGAATTGACAAACCCCACCGGGTTGTTGATCTCATGGGCCACGCCGGCTGCCAGCTGGCCGATCGAGGCCATGCGCTCGGACTGCAGCAACTGGTTCTGCGCCTCTTCAAGTTTTTGGATGAAGATGCCCTGTAATTCTTTTTCGTGTTTCAGTTTTTCGTTGACAGCGTTCAAGTCAGCGGTGCGTTCAAGCACGCGCTCTTCCAGAAAATCTCGTGAGTCCCTCAGTGCCTTTTCAGCCAGGGTGCGCTCGGTGATGTCCTGAAAACTGAACACGCGTCCCACGATTTGTTCGTACAAGAACTGCGGGCGAGAGCCGACCTCAAAAACACGGCCATCATGGTGATGGAGAAGCCCCCTGGTTTCTTCACTGTGAACCACCGCGTCAAGCTGCTGGCGAAGCGGCTCGGACTCTTCGATCTTGCCTGTGATGAAGTTCAGGATGCGCCCGTCATCCTGTGAGTTCAGGTAGTCCTGCGGAATTTCCCACATCTGGCCGAACATCCGGTTCATGCTGTTGACCTTGCCGTGCCAGTCCAGCACCAGAATGCCGTTGCCGGTGGACTCCAGTGTGGCACTCAACTGTGACAAGGTCTGCGCCAGCGCCTCTTCGGCAACATGTTCACTTTCTGAAGGTGTCGCCCGCACGAGCAGCATCGGCTGCTCACCTGTTGTGATGACCACCACAGATTTGCGCACCGGCAGCAACTCGCCACGGATGTTGCGGTACTGGGCTTCTTGGTCGACCACGGGTCGGCATTGACCCGCCTGTGCATCCTGCCAGTAAAACAGGTCTTGCAAATCGGTTTCAACGTCGGTGACGGTTAAACCCTGCAACTGTCCCGGTGGGTAGCCCAGCGCGCTGTGTGCCGACGCATTGGCCAGCTCGATTTGCAAACTAGAAGGATTGACCAGCAACATCAATTCTGGACAGTGGTCAAGCATCAGACGGGCCAGATCGGTCATGATTTGTTCCCCTGAGGCTTCTTGCTGGAGGCATCAAAGTAATAGCTCACCCGCTTGCGTGGGCTGAGGTAGTTATAGACTTCGCGAGGGATTTGGATCGGGCGTATCGCTTTGGCAATGTTGATGTCGAGTTCGGCTTCCATGTCGAGCAAAATAGCATCTTCCTTGGGCACTTCGGCTTCATAAACCAAGACCACCGGTTTCATGGGCTTGGAGGTGTTGACGGTGGCCACCATGCCGATCGAACCGTTGGAAAGCTGGACAATGGTTCCCGGTGGGTACACCCCCAGACAGCGAATCAGCACCTGCAAAAATTTGGCGTCGAATTTGGTGCGCAGTTTGGCAAACATCAGCGACAACGCTTCATGTGGTGTCAAGGCATCGACTAAATTGTGCGGATTGCACAGCTCGTCATAAAAATTGGCGATCGCCACCATGCGAGCCAGAGGGTTGATGGCTTGGCGCTTGAGTTTGAGGGGGTAGCCGCTGCCATCGTCCAATTCATGGTGCTCGCGGATGA
>CAIOAQ010000158.1 GCA_903856025.1 uncultured beta proteobacterium | reverse complement strand
GTGCGTCCGGCCACATAGCAGGCGTGATCAACCCGCCCTCCAAGGGCAAACGTAGCCACTGGATTCGTGCGGACGGCAAGGTACCCAAAACCCAAGCCCAGTGGCTTGAAGGTGCGACCGAACACCCCGGCAGCTGGTGGACAGACTGGTCCAACTGGTTGGCTGAACAGGCGGGCAAACAAGTGGCAGCGCCCAAGACGTATGGCAAGGGCAAATACAAGGCCATCGAGCCTGCACCAGGCAGCTACGTTAAAGCCAAGGCTTAATTTTCAATTTCTCATTCATCAGAACTCAGGAGACCTCATGGAAGACATCGTTATCGTTTCAGCAGCACGCACCGCCGTAGGTAAGTTCGGTGGCTCGCTGGCCAAAATTGCAGCGCCCGAGCTTGGCGCAACCGTCATCAAGGCTTTGTTGGCCAAGACCGGCGTTGGCGCTGACCAAATTGGTGAAGTCATCCTCGGCCAGGTGTTGGCCGCCGGTGCGGGCCAGAACCCGGCGCGCCAGTCCTTGCTCAAGAGTGGCATCGCTAAAGAGGCACCGGCGCTCACCATCAACTGCGTGTGCGGTTCCGGTCTGAAGGCCGTGGCGCTGGCTTATCAAGCCGTTGCTACCGGTGACAGCGACATCGTCATTGCCGGTGGTCAGGAAAACATGAGCGCATCCCCCCACGTGTTGCTGGGCTCGCGTGACGGCCAGCGCATGGGCGACTGGAAGATGATCGACTCGATGATCGTCGATGGCTTGTGGGATGTGTACAACCAGTACCACATGGGCATCACCGCTGAAAACGTGGCCAAACAATACGGCATCACGCGCGATATGCAAGACGCCTTGGCTCTGGCCAGCCAGCAGAAAGCGGCCGCCGCACAAGATGCAGGCAAGTTCAAGGACGAAATCGTGGACGTGCTGATTCCCCAGCGCAAGGGCGACGCGCTGGTGTTCAATGTGGACGAGTTTTTGAACCGCAAAACCAACGCCGAAGCACTGGCAGGTCTTCGCCCAGCCTTTGACAAGGCAGGCACGGTCACTGCTGGTAACGCCTCAGGCATTAACGACGGCGCTGCCGCTGTCATGGTCATGACCGCCAAGAGGGCGGCAGCCCTGGGTTTGACACCACTTGGCCGCATTGCCAGCTTTGCCACCAGTGGTCTGGACCCCGCCATCATGGGCATGGGCCCTGTGTCGGCTTCACGCAAAGCCCTGGCTCGTGCTGGCTGGACTGCTGCCGACCTGGACCTGATGGAAATCAACGAAGCCTTTGCCGCTCAAGCCTGCGCGGTCAACCAGGAAATGGGCTGGGACACCAGCAAGATCAACGTCAACGGCGGTGCCATTGCCATTGGTCACCCCATCGGCGCGTCCGGTTGCCGTATTTTGGTGACGCTGTTGCACGAAATGCAACGCCGCAACGCCAAAAAGGGCATTGCTTCCCTGTGTATCGGTGGCGGTATGGGGGTTGCCCTAACCATTGAGCGCTGATTTGCCAGCCATAATCACTCGAGAGCGGCATTGCATCATTTCATGACAATGCGTTCTGTCACACAAACATTTCGGAATTTTCAAAAGAGGAGCAGATATGAGTAATAAAGTTGCATACGTCACCGGCGGCATGGGTGGCATCGGTACCGCCATTTGCCAACGCCTGAGCAAAGATGGTTTTACCGTCATTGCAGGTTGTGGTCCTACTCGCGATTACCCCAAATGGCTTGCAGAGCAGGCTGCGCTGGGCTTCACGTTTTACGCGTCGGCTGGCAATGTGGGCGACTGGGACTCCACCGTGGCAGCGTTTTCCAAAGCCAAGGCCGAACACGGCAGCATTGACTTGCTGGTGAACAACGCGGGCATCACCC
>CAIOAQ010000157.1 GCA_903856025.1 uncultured beta proteobacterium | reverse complement strand
TGCACCGCCAGTTGATGCCTTTTTGATTCACCCATTTGGTGACCTCGTGAAATCCGTTGAAACTGGCGCCCAGTCTAGCTTGCAGCCGGTTTGCGCTCTGTCAACTGCCGGAAATAGGATGAAATATCCACGCATGTCGGCACATCCATTGGTATTGCAGTTTCTCAGTGCGGTGACATGACCCCAGAAGGACTGCTTAAAAGTGCCGATAACGCCATGTATGTAGCAAAGGCAGCAGGGAAAAATGTATATTGTTTTGCAAATTAGTTTCTGTTGCCCGGAAGTAGCCACCCGTGAGCATCCGGTACTGGTCATCACCGGTTGCAGCATTTCTCGAATTCGACACCACAATGCTGACCGCGCTCTATGGGAGTGAACGTCAGGTTTGGAGCAAGCAATTCGGATAAACCTATGTCAGGAACCGCGGCGTTGGAGTCCTACAAACCCGCCTCACCGAACAACCGTTTTATGCGATTCCATCCATCGGCAATGGATGGTTCGATAAGGCGCGATGCGTCCTCAACCCGCCTTCTACTTGGAGTTGCTACAACTTGCTCTAGCTTGGGCGGTCAGGCATTGCAGCGGTCTTGCATGCTGGTTATCCGGCAGCTTGCTTTAGCCCCTCTGCCGTCGCCTTCGCGCCATGAAGGCGTAACGCGGCCACCAGTTCCGCTACGGTGTATGGCGGCTTTGTCAGATCACTGAGCGACTTTGCAATCGCCTGACTGACTCTGGCTGGCGCTGCATCAAACAGCAGATCCAAGAATGCACCGGCCTTGATGACCTCGATACCAAGCTTGCGGGTGTCGGCGACGGCCAGGTGTTTGGTGTTGTCGGAAACGATCATGACCTTGTGCAGTGCCGGGTCATCTTCTTCATCGAGTCCGTTGACCATGACCAAGGCGGCGGCGATCAGGTGCCGGTCGTTTTCATGCACCCGAGCTGGAACACGGGACATGAACGCGGTGTCGTTATACCCGGTAATCAGATGGCCATGGTTGTTGGCCCGTTGAAATGCCTTGAGCCGCTTGGCCCCTGACTTTGATGCGGCGGGATGCACCAGCGGCCAGTTGCGCAAGAACTCGGCTTCAACGTCGCCTGTCCAGTAGGCAAAGTAAAGGCCTTCGAGCATCAAGTCAAACAGCACATCCGACAAGCGCGATGGCAGCAGCACGCAGGTATCCAAAATGACCAGGGTGTTGCCACCAAGGGAGAGTTGGTGGCGTTCCATCACTGACCTTTACCGATTCTTGGCAAGCGCTTTGACGCGGCGTAACGCGTCCGCTTCGGTGCTTTTGTAGGCACCGGCCTTTTGACCCTCAGTACGCAGGTCACTTGCCCTTCCGGTCACCTGATGCTTGGCCTTCCAGTCGAGCACGGCGGCACGGGAAACACGCCGATGACCGCCAGCGGAAACCGTGGCACCCTTGAGCTTGTTCTGGTCGATCAACATGGCGACGTAGGGGCGGCTGTAACCCAATAACTCAGCGGCCTGCGCTGTGCTGATCAGGTCATTGGCGCAGGCAACCGACTCCGGCATGTCGATACCGACGGATTGGCTCTCAATGTCCACCAAGTGGCGAATCAACTGCAAGCGCGCGCTGCGGCTTTGCGGCGTGGTGGCTTCAAGGACCTGATGTAACGCGTTGGCAACCTGCCCGGACAAGGTTCCGGTCATCGAACCGATGGCATCAGCCAAAGGCCCCAGTGGGTCATAGTGGTGGGCAGGTGTTTTACCCAGTGTGGCAGCGGTAGGCATGATGCCCTCCAAGTATTGATTCAGATGGGGTTCGGTGTTAAACGAAACAAACGAATAATACGAAAACTTGACGGGAAGTGCAACCTCATGCGCCGATAAACCAAAGCAAACTACGCCATCGGCCAGTCCGTTCGATTTTTCAGCCCCCCCAATTGCACTTTTCTACAACGCTACCTTACTTCGAAGCCATGCCAGTGACCACCGGCAAACCCGCCTTTTGCCAGGCCACCATGCCGCCTTCGACATTGCTGGCAGCGGTAAATCCGGCTTGTTGCAGCAGTTTCTGAGCTTTGCCAGAGCGGGCACCCGAGTGGCAGATCAGCGCCACGGGCTTGTTTTTGTAGCTGGCAAGCTCTGACAGACGTTGTTCAAGCTGGCCTAAAGGGATCAAGGTGCTGTTGGGGGCGTGACCCTGGGCATATTCGTCAGGTTCACGCACGTCAATCAGCAGGGTGCCCTGGCTTTGCATCGTGGGTACTTGGGCCACTGCCACAGTTTCTGGGGCGGCATGCACTGCCATCACGATGGATAACAGGGCGCTTGCGAAAAATATGCTGCGTGACTTTGATTTCATGGGGATTTCCGAAGTTTTGAGGCGGCAGTTTAGCGCGCAGCCCGGCGGGACGGCATGACCCTGCTGGCTGCGTGGGCTGCGCTGTCAGTCCGTCACCTTGCGCAACAAGGCCCGGCTCACCGCACGGGCCTTTTGCATCAGCGTGAAGCGGTTGAAGTTGGTTTTGATGACACCTTCAGTGAAGGCAGTGCGCTTGCTGTAATCCATGGCCACTTCCACAATCACCGGTCGGCCGGTTTTGGCCATGGTGTTGGCCTGGCTGATTTGTGCGGTCAGGTCGGCGTCGCTGGCAATTTTGAAATACCCGGCTCCCACCGCCATGGCCACACCGTCCAGCGCCACTTTGGCCAGTTTGGTGCAAGGTTTGCGGTTGTAGGGGACTTCTTGCGCCTGGGCAATTTGGGACAGCTCCCCATCACAAAAAACGTAATAGACCACGCCCAATTGGTTCTGGGTGGCGGTGATGATTTCCATACAAGTCATGCGAAAACAACCGTCGCCCACAATGCAGTTCAC
>CAIOAQ010000156.1 GCA_903856025.1 uncultured beta proteobacterium | reverse complement strand
GGGCTGAGAGCCGCAGTGGACCTCACAACCGAGGAGTAAGTGACGGTGTAATGGGCACATTCTTGTGGCTTTGACCTGGCAACCACGTTCGCTTCGAACGCTTTGTGCGTTGGATTCTTCATTGGCATTTACCCGCTTGACACGACCGACTGTAATGTTATTCTGAGCGTGAGAGACTCATCTGGGCAGACGACAAAATCTCTCAGCCAATGTTTGGTTTACCCATAACCCAATGGAGAATTGAATGAAGATATGGACATCAGTATCTATTTGGATGGTGGTCACGCTCGCTGGGACATCCATGGCATTTGCCGACGTGGTGGTCTCTGAAGCGTGGGTTCGCGGTACGGTAAAAGGGCAAACCGAAACCGGTGCATTCATGACCCTGAAGAGCACTGAGACAACACAGCTGATACAGGCATCTTCTCCTCTCGCAAAGATGGTGCAAGTTCATGAAATGCGCATGGACAAGGGCATGATGATGATGAGACCCGTCAAAGCTTTGGACATCACTGCCAACGCACCCGTCATGCTCAAGCCTGGCTCTTACCACGTCATGCTGATGGGTCTGGACAAACCTCTTTCAAAAGGCGAGCACGTTCCCCTGCAATTGACCTTCAGCACAAAGGCAGGCGTTAAAACCACAGTGGACGTTCAGGCCGAGGTTCATGATTTGACTCAGGCAAATCCGCCGATGAAGATGGATGGCATGAATATGCCCAAGTAGGGACAACCCGTATGTTGCGTGCCTTTTTTGCAGCTTGGTTGGTCACTGCTGCAGTGGTCACCTCTGCGCAAGATGATGAACCTAAGGCCAATGCGCTTTACGGTAAAGACATCACCGTCCAGCACCTTGGCGGGCAGTTTGAGATGCCCGATCAAAACGGACAAAAACGCCAGTTGTCTGACTTTCGTGGCAAAGTTGTTTTGATATTTTTTGGGTACACCAGATGCCCTGATGTTTGCCCGACAACGCTGTCGCGCATGTCACGAGTGATGACCTTGCTGGGGCGGCAAGCAGACAAAGCGCAAGTGCTGTGGGTGACAGTTGATCCCGAGCGTGACACGACCGAGATTTTGCAAAATTACGTGCCAGCGTTCAATCCGACATTTCTTGCCCTGCGTGGCAGCCCACAGGAGACCGAGGAGCTGGCAAAAAAATTTAAGGCAGGCTTCTCAATACTGCACTACCAAGGTGCCGTCTTGGTCGACCATTCGGCCTATGGGTATCTAATTGACACCAAAGGCAGAACCCGCATCAAGCTTCCATACGACCTGACTGCGGAGCAAATCGCAGCTGATATTCGCAGATTTTTGCCGGCCGACTGAACACTGACATGCCTAATAAGAAACATACGCATTGCACGGTCTATGTCGGCAACGGGCACGATCCGGAAATCCACGAACGACGGCTGTATGGTTGCCTGATTTGAAAAAATTCTTACACCATGTTTGCGCTGAGCATTTTGAGACGATGGCCGGCCTTTGACCATCAATCTGTCTACTCGCACGATGTAAGGTATGGATTATTCCGGCATGATCCGTGACAAGTCCTTGAGGTTCTCCTCAATGCCACATGCTCTGCGCAAGACCAGACAAAACCACCCTGCGAAGGCTCCGGGCTGCTGCACGCCTCTTCAATCCAGGCGGCTGAGGACAGGCTGTCGGCATCAATTAGGAAAGCGTTCACGGCTTACATCCTTTCAACCGATTGAAATACCAAGCACTGTCCAGCACAGGCTGCTGTGAACGGCGACCAAGTGGCTTTTATAGGGTTGCCATCGCATTGGCTGCTTGGTTACCGCATCGAAAAGTGTGGATTGCTTTTGGCTTGCGACACCCCGACCATAGCTGCCCTCACAGACAAAACTTCCCGGCTTGTCTTCAATGATGCTGGCGTGGCTCCGCATCAGGAGGATTTCTGCCTTGAGCCTTTTGTCTACGCTAACTTTGTCACCCACCGTTGGTGCCCGGACGTTGGCACGAAGTTGCTCCAATAGGTCGTCATTCATATCGATACATCCTCCACGTTTTTCTTGCCGCCTTGGATATGCATGACTGGTGTCAACAGACGGGCCAGAGACCAATAGTCAAAATTGCCATCGAGAAAATTCCCGTGGGCCAGACTTGGGCCATGCGTGGGCCACAGGTGGGCCATGGAAAAAAAGGTGACACCGACTGAAGATTGGTCTTTTGTGGGCCAAACTGCTGTTTGACTATCAGACACCGCTGAATATTCTTGATAATTAGTCAAATTTGATAGCATCAAACCTATGACTGGTGCGGCTGGCGGGGATCGAACCCACGACCCTTGGCTTCGGAGGCCAATACTCTATCCACTGAGCTACAGCCGCACGGTGTTTTCATGCAAGTCGCGCATTCTCTCACACCCGTCTATGGTCATCACGCCGTTGGCACGGTTGAATCCAGACTGAACCCTATAATTTTGGACACTTCCCATCCACCACTGACAAAAGGCCCATATGAGCGACAACCACCACACCAGCGGGCACGACGCTCATGGCGCAGCCCAGCCCAGCGCGGCCAAAAAAATATTCAACCTGGTGGTGCTACTTGCCGTACCTGCGGTCACGATCGGCGCACTGATTGGGGTTTACAGAACAAATGACGGCGCTCAGATGTCTAGCATGTCTGAAGAAGCGGTGGGCGCGCGGATTCAAAAAGTCGGCATGTTGCAAATCGGCGAGTCCAAACGTGAACCCAAAACAGGTGAAGAAGTCTTTAAGGCACAGTGCACCACTTGCCACACCGCGGGCATGTTGGGGGCCCCCAAGTTTGGCGATGCGGCACAGTGGGCCCCTCGCATTGCGACCGGCTATGCAGCGTTGCTGAACTCTGCACTCAAAGGCAAGAACAACATGACACCCCAAAGTGGCGGTGCGTTCTCCGACTATGAGATTGCCCGTGCGCTGGTTTACATGGTCAATGCGGGTGGCGCGAAATTTTCGGAGCCTAAAGCGCCAGAAGGCGCTGCAGCTCCTGCAAATGCAGCATCTGCATCGAAATGAATATTTAGTAAATCAACCTCTACCCATTGTTTTATAACAATATATCGCTATTTTATTGATAGCCTACTGGGATTTTTTGTGAAGGCAAACCGTGCCTCTAGTTCGGCTTCCAAAAGGTCTTGGGGTTGCCACAGACCTTGTTCAATGCGTTCAGCAGCCAGAAAAACATCCTGGCTGTGAACCAGGCCAAAGCCAATATCTGCCTGCAAGTACAAATGGCCAAGCTCGTCGAGCCAGCAACTTTGAACCAAGGCAGCTCGGCCGGTGTGGTCTTGAACAGCGCCATCGGGTTGCAAGCGCCATATCAAGGGCGTGGTTTGTAGTTCTACAAATACACGCTGCGGCCCATTCTGAAAATACCAGCACCCACGCGTGTCTGCCGCATAGTTGCGTGCAATGAAGTCGACGAGTTTGCCGTGGCGCAACTCTGACCCCTTGCAGCCAGGTGCGCTGCCGTCAAATGGCCCACAGGCTTGAACGGCATCGTCGCGCATGAACCAGTTGCCGCGGGCGTCCAGCCCCAGCCATCCATAGCAGTCGGGTACGTTGGGCCATTTACGCATGGCTTGTTGAACAATGTCATCCACGGGAACGCTCCTTCAAATTTCACAAATGCTGTGCGGCCCAGGCACCCACGGCATGCGGCAAGGCCCGAATGTGGCCCGGCCAAGGCGCTTGCGCAAACCCGATATGCCCGCCGTCGTGAGGCTGCCACAGACTGACGTGTCGTCCTGTCTCACTGTGCAGAGGCAAACTGTGCGCCGGGACAAATGGATCATTGAGCGCATTGACCACCAAGGTCGGCACCTGAATGCGCGCCAGGTGCGGCTTGGCTGATGCGCGTTTCCAATAGTCAGCCGTGTCTTTGAAGCCATGTAACTTGGCCGTAAAGACGTTGTCAAAGTCATACAAGCTGCGCGCCGCCAACAGCTTGTTCGCATCGAACAGACCTGGGTACTGATTGAGCTTTTGCAATGCTTTGGGTTTCATCGTCCGCAAGAACATGCGACTGTAGGTCCAGCGATTAAACCCCCGCCCCATGGCTTGCCCACTGGCAGTCAAGTCCGTCGGAGCTGACAGGCTGATAACCGCGCTGACCAGTTGTGATGCCGCTGCGCCCATTTCTTCGGCCCATCGCAGCAAGGCATTGCCGCCCAGTGACACGCCCACCGCCACCAACTTCCTGTGGCTTCTCTGGCGCAGGCGTTGCAGCACCCATTGAACTTCTTCAAAATCACCCGAATGGTAGGCGCGGGGAGCCTGATTGATTTCACCACTGCAGCCCCTGAAGTGCGGCACCGCAAAGGCCCAATCCATTTGACGCGCAAATTCAGCAAATGCCAAGGCGTAATGGCTGCGTGATGACCCCTCCAAGCCGTGAAACAACACCAACAACGGCGTGTCTTTGCGCAGCTTGCCAGCCGCGGTGTACGTGGCAGACTGGTCACCGGCCTGAAAATCCACATCGATGAAGTCACCGTCCGGTGTGGGCCAACGCTCACGGTGATAGGTCACGTCCCGGCTCGTCTGGGGTGCAAAGCGCCGCGCATAAAGGGCTGGCCATATCGTTTGGGAGTGGCCTTCCGGCAACCACCAAGGCGCATTAAAAGTTATAGCTGCATTCGCTTGTAACACGGGGGTTAGATGCCAATTTAGTGTAACACAGGAGGTGTATCGGTGACATCATCTGCCTCACTCGGACTACCCGGACTGGCGTGGTGTGCCACCAAACGCCACCCCTGGGCGGTCTTGTGGTAAATGTTGGTTGCCATCACAAAGGCATCCAGCGGGCCTTCGTTGGTGAGTATCTCGATACGCTCGCGCACACTGTGGACGCTGGCGGCCATGGCATCAATTTTACGAATGGCTTGGGCTTCGATGCGAATACTGCCATTTGAAAACATGGATTCAAATGCAGCCCGGATCGCACCAAGGCCCACCAGACGGGGCCCGCCCGGATGAACGCAAAAAACCTCATCTTCATCCGCCCAACAGGCCATCAAACGGTCCAGATCCGAGTTCTGGAGCGCTTCATAAAATTTGGCTTCTGTGTCATCGGCTGAACCGCCCAGGGTGACAGCTGTTTTTTTGGGTTTTGTCATAGTTGACCTGTGGCTATTGAGGGTTGATTTTGACCGCTTTTTCGTTCCGTTACAAAGTCACGCCACAAAGGCTGTCCGGAGTCTCCCGCACCAGCATCGTATGCGGTGAACGGGTTGTGCTACCGTTCGGTTTTTGGTTCGGGAGATATCCATGAAACGTTGGTTTTTGATGCTGATTACCGCCCTGATGCTCACCGGGTGTGGCTACAACGATTTTCAACGTCTTGATGAGCAAACAAAATCTGCCTGGAGCGAGGTACTCAACCAATACCAACGTCGTACCGACTTGGTGCCCAACATTGTGGCGACCGTCAAGGGTGAAGCAAATTTTGAGCAGGAAACGCTCACCAAAGTGATTGAAGCCCGCGCCAAGGCGACATCGATACAGGTGACACCTGAAACGTTGAACAACCCCGAGGCGTTTGCCAAGTTTCAAGCTGCACAGGGTGAATTGGGATCTGCGCTGAGCCGGCTGATGGTGACCGTGGAGCAATACCCCAACTTGAAAGCCAACCAGGGTTTTCGTGACTTGCGGGTTCAGCTTGAGGGCACCGAGAACCGCGTGACGGTCGCCCGCAACCGCTACATCCAGGCGGTGCAAGACTACAACGTGCTGGCACGCAGCTTTCCCAGTAACTTGACCGCCAAAGCGTTCAATTACGTCACTAAGCCTAATTTTTCTGTGCAGAATGAGGCGGCCATCTCTGCACCGACGGCGGTTGATTTCAACAAAAAATGATCGCCTCCGCGCTGGCTATTGAAAGCTTGTCCGCCGGTTGTTCGGTGAAGATCGCGCGCTACGAAAAGACAATGCTTGGCCTGCTGCTATTGCTTCTTGCGTGCTTTGGTTTGATGGCTTACGCCCAGCAAACCGTTCCTGCCCTGACGGGCCATGTCGTGGACACCACCGGTGTGTTGACAAAAGCGCAGCGTGACGCGTTCGAATCCAAGCTCACCGCATTCGAACAGACCAAGGGCTCACAAGTGGTGGTGCTGCTGGTGCCCAGCACACAGCCTGAAGACATTGCGTCGTATGCCAACCGCGTAGCCAACAGCTGGAAAATTGGTCGCAAGGGCATCGGTGACGGCTTGCTGTTGGTGGTGGCGCTGCAAGACCACAAACTGCGTATTGAAGTGGCCAAAACGCTTGAAGGAGCCATCCCCGACCTAGCCGCCAAACGCGTCATTGACGAAGCCATCACGCCGAGGTTCAAGCAAGGCGATGTCGCCGGCGGTCTGGAGGCGGGTACGCAACACATCATGGCACTCATCACGGGCGAGGCTTTGCCCGCACCTACGCCTGCAACCTCCGCTTTGGCCCACGACGAAGGCTTTGACTGGATGCAGTTGGGAGTTTTCCTGTTCATTGCGGTACCTGTGGTGGGTGCCCTCACTCAGCGCATGCTTGGCAACCCGCTGGGTTCTGTCGTCACAGGTGGTGTGGCGGGGGGCATTGCCATGGCTCTGACGGCCAGCATGGTGATTGCTGGCATCGCCGGGCTTCTGGCCATGCTGTTCACTTTGATCCAAAGCGCCCGAGCCCAAGGGTTTCACGGAGGCTCTTCGTCCGGGGGCTGGGACCACGGTGGTGGTGGTGGTGGTGGTTTCGGGTCTGGGTCAAGCGGTTCTGGCGGAGGCTTTGGCTCCGGTGGCGGCGGCGATTTTGGAGGCGGTGGTGCCTCGGGAGGTTGGTGATGTGGCAGCAATGGACCCGCTTATTCAGGCACCGTTGGCAAGGTGATTTCGTCGCCCGGCATGTGATTTCCAAGGAAGCGCTGGCGAGGCTGACCGCCGCAGTAGAACAAGCTGAAGCCAGCCACACCGGGGAAATCCGAATCTTCGTCGAGGCGGCATTGCCAAACAGTTACCTGTTGTCCAGCAGTCCGATGGCGCAGGTCGTTCGCCGTCGTGCCATGTCGATGTTTGGGAAGCTGCATGTGTGGGACACCCAGTACAACAATGGTGTGCTGATTTACCTGCTGCTGGCAGAGAAACGGCTGGAAATTGTGGCCGACCGCGGATTAAATGACCGGGTACCCACTGGCACCTGGGAGCGCTTGGCCAATGGCATGGGCACCGCTTTCAAAGCAGGTGATTTTGAGCTTGGACTGACTCAGGCCGTTCATGAAGTGACGTGCTTGCTACAAGCTCACTTCCCATTGGGCGCTGGGCAAGACAACCCCAATGAGTTACCCAACGAACCTGTGCTGGGCTAACTTCCCAGCACCAACAGGTGCGTGTAATAGACAATAAAAAACCCGCTGCTCACCAAGCGAGCGCGGGTTTTTGAGAAACTGCAACCGCAGTCTATTTCTTCTGGCGATATTTGCGCAGCGCGGCAATCTGGGCGGCCATGACGGCCAGCTCGGACGAGGCACGGGCCAGATCGAGTTCCGTCTTGGCGTTTTTGAGCGCGTCTTCTGCAGCCTGCTTGGCCGCATTGGCTTTTTCTTCGTCCAGATCCTTGCCACGCACAGCGGTGTCTGACAACACCGTCACGCGGTCGGGTTGCACTTCAAGAATGCCACCAGCAACAAAGACGAATTCTTCAGTGCCATCGGCCTTTTCGATGCGCACCGAGCCTGCTTTGATGCGTGTGATCAAGGGCGTGTGGCGCGGGTAGATGCCCAACTCACCAGCTTCACCGGGCAAGGCCACAAAACGCGCCTCACCTGAGAAGATGGATTCTTCGGCACTCACCACATCAACATGGATGGTGTTCATAAACTTCCTAATCAATTGAGGACAGAGCGCGCCACTACGTGACTACGGTCTGTCCCGCAAGGTCTCAGACTTTTTTGGCTTTTTCAAACGCTTCGTCGATGGTACCAACCATGTAGAAGGCTTGTTCAGGCAGGTGGTCACACTCGCCAGCCACAATCATCTTGAAGCCGCGAATGGTTTCGGCCAAGCTGACGTATTTGCCAGGTGAACCGGTGAACACTTCAGCCACGTGGAACGGCTGCGACAGAAAACGCTGGATCTTACGAGCGCGTGCCACGGTGAGCTTGTCTTCAGGAGCCAATTCGTCCATACCCAAAATGGCAATGATGTCGCGCAACTCTTTGTAGCGTTGCAGCGTACCTTGCACGGCACGGGCGGTTTCGTAGTGGTCTTGACCCACGACGTTCGGATCGAGCTGACGGCTGGTGGAATCCAACGGGTCCACGGCTGGGTAGATACCCAACGAAGCGATGTCACGAGACAACACCACGGTGGAATCCAAGTGGGCAAAGGTGGTAGCAGGAGACGGGTCGGTCAAGTCATCGGCGGGCACGTAAACGGCCTGGATGGAAGTAATCGAACCAACCTTGGTCGAGGTAATACGCTCTTGCAGACGGCCCATTTCTTCGGCCAGTGTAGGTTGGTAACCCACGGCGGAAGGCATACGACCCAACAGGGCGGACACTTCAGTACCGGCCAAGGTGTAGCGGTAAATGTTGTCCACGAAGAACAACACGTCTTTGCCTTCATCACGGAACGACTCAGCAATGGTCAAACCGGTCAAGGCCACGCGCAGACGGTTGCCTGGGGGTTCATTCATCTGACCGTAAACCATGGACACCTTGGAGTCTTCAAGCTTCTCAAGATTCACGACGCCAGAGTCGGCCATTTCGTGATAGAAGTCATTGCCTTCGCGGGTACGTTCCCCCACGCCAGCAAACACGGACAAACCGCTGTGTGCCTTGGCGATGTTGTTGATCAACTCCATCATGTTCACGGTCTTGCCCACACCAGCGCCACCGAACAGACCCACCTTGCCACCCTTGGCAAACGGACAAACCAAGTCAATCACCTTGATGCCGGTTTCCAGCAATTCTTGCGAAGGGCTGAGTTCGTCATAGGTGGGGGCAGTGCGGTGAATGGCAGAGCGCTTGTCCGTGTTGACGGGACCACGTTCGTCGATGGGGTTACCCAACACGTCCATGATGCGACCCAACGTGGCGG
Source organism: uncultured beta proteobacterium (assembly GCA_903856025.1). Taxonomy (GTDB): domain Bacteria; phylum Pseudomonadota; class Gammaproteobacteria; order Burkholderiales; family Burkholderiaceae_C; genus Rhodoferax. Next base: position 5,029 of record CAIOAQ010000156.1, on the reverse strand, counting down.
TACCCACTGGCACAGAAATTGGGTTACCAGTATTGGTAACCATCAGACCGCGGCGCAAACCATCGCTGGTGCCCAGTGCAATGGTACGAACAATGCCGTCGCCAAGTTGCTGCTGGACTTCAAGCGTCAGGGCTGAGCCTTCCAGTTTGAGCGCGTCATAAATGTGCGGCATTTGTTCACGCGGAAATTCCACGTCAACCACAGCGCCAATGCACTGAACAATCTTGCCCTGAACGTTTGCGTTCGTTTTTGTATCCTGAGCCATTTTTTCTGCTCCAATTTAAATGAAATAGTGCTTGTGCTTGCGGTGGCTTATGCGCTGATGGCCGCAGCGCCGGAGACGATCTCTGACAACTCTTTGGTAATAGCAGCCTGACGTGTCTTGTTGTAAATCAACTTGAGCTCACCAATCACATTACCAGCGTTGTCCGTAGCCGCCTTCATGGCCACCATGCGGGCTGCGTGTTCAGAGGCCATGTTCTCGGCCACAGCCTGAAACACCAACGCCTCCACATAGCGAACCAGCAGGTCGTCAATCACGCTCTGAGCATCCGGCTCATAAATGTAGTCCCAACCGTGCTTGCCACCCTCTTTGGTTTGGCTCTCCCGGGCTTGTTCCTGCATTTGAACGGCGGACAAAGGCAACAACTGCTCCATCACCACCTCTTGCTTCATCGTATTGATGAAACGGGTGTATGTCAGAAAGACAGAATTGACTTCGCCATTGGCATATGCGTCGAGCAAAACCTTGGCTGGACCAATCAGGCGGTCAAGATGTGGGCGGTCACCCAGCAATGTCACATGTGACACAACCTTGGCACCTACACGATTGAGAAAGCCCAAACCCTTGTTACCAATGGCCACCGTCTGGGTAACCATGCCGGCTGTCTGAACGTCGCGCAACTTGTTGGTGACGCCTCGCAACACGTTGGTGTTGAGGCCACCACACAGCCCCTTGTCTGTGGTCACCACAATCATGCCAACCGCTTTTGCATCGTTGGTTTTCATGAAAGGGTGCACGTACTCGGGGTTTGCTTGTCCCAGATTCGCTGCAATGTTGCGTACCTTTTCTGCGTAAGGGCGGGCGGCGCGCATGCGCTCCTGAGCCTTGCGCATTTTGGAGACGGAAATCATCTCCATGGCCTTGGTGATCTTCTTCGTGCTTTCGAAGTTCTTGATCTTGCCGCGTATTTCCTTGCCAGTTGCCATATCAGTCTCCTATCAAATGTGAGGTGACCTTAGGCAAACGTCTTCTTGAAGGCTGCGATTGCTGTGTTCAATTCGGCTTCGGCATCCTTGTCCATGGCACGAGCAGCTTCAAGTTTGGCCAAGAGTGCAGCGTGTTTGTCTTTCAGGTAGCCAAACATGCCATGCTCAAACGCCAGCACCTTGGTGACCGGCAGATCGTCCAAATAACCCTTGTTCACAGCAAACAGCGATGCACCCATCAGCGAAATTGGCAACGGGCTGTACTGCGCTTGCTTGAGCAATTCGGTGACGCGCGCGCCACGGTCGAGTTGTTTGCGGGTCGCTTCATCGAGGTCAGAAGCAAACTGGGCAAACGCTGCCAACTCACGGTACTGAGCCAAGTCGGTGCGAATACCACCAGACAAAGCCTTGACGAGTTTGGTCTGTGCAGCACCGCCCACGCGGGAAACCGAGATACCTGCATTGATAGCCGGACGAACACCCGCGTTGAACAACGAGGTTTCCAAGAAGATCTGGCCATCAGTGATGGAAATCACGTTGGTGGGCACAAACGCGGACACGTCACCAGCCTGGGTTTCAATGATCGGCAATGCGGTCAATGAGCCAGTTTTGCCTTTGACGGCACCCTTGGTGAAATCTTCAACGTATTTTTCATTCACACGTGCAGCACGCTCGAGCAAACGGCTGTGCAAATAGAACACGTCGCCAGGGTAGGCTTCGCGACCCGGCGGACGGCGCAACAGCAAGGACACTTGGCGGTAAGCCACGGCTTGTTTGGACAAGTCGTCATACACGATCAAAGCATCTTCACCGCGGTCGCGGAAATATTCGCCCATGGTGCAGCCAGAGTAGGCGGACACATATTGCATAGCAGCCGACTCAGAGGCCGTTGCCGCCACCACAATGGTGTATTCCATCGCACCGGCTTGTTCAAGTGAGCGCACCACGTTTTTCACGCTGGAGGCTTTTTGACCAATGGCGACATAAATACAGGTCATGTTCTGACCCTTTTGATTGATGATGGCATCAATCGCCACGGCGGTTTTACCGGTTTGACGGTCGCCAATGATCAATTCGCGTTGACCACGACCCACGGGCACCATGGAGTCAATAGACTTCAGACCGGTTTGCATGGGTTGATCAACCGACTGACGAGCAATCACGCCCGGAGCCACTTTTTCAATCACGTCGGTCATCTTGGCGTTGATTGGACCTTTGCCGTCAATCGGCTGGCCCAACGCATTCACCACACGACCCTTGAGCTCTGGACCCACGGGCACTTCTAAAATACGACCCGTACATTTAACAGTGTCGCCTTCGGAAATGTGCTCGTAAGCACCCAAAATCACGGCACCGACCGAGTCGCGCTCCAAATTCAGCGCCAAACCGTAGCTGGCTTGCCCTTGGGCATCTGCCGGGAATTCAAGCATTTCGCCTTGCATCACATCAGACAGGCCGTGGATACGAACAATACCATCGGTCACGGATACGACCGTGCCCTGATTGCGGATGTCTGATGTGGCAGACAAACCCTCAATACGGGTCTTGATCAGTTCAGAAATTTCTGCGGGATTGAGTTGCATGACTCTTTCCTTCTTTCATTAAACAGGCATGGGACTGGAGGGCAAAGCCTCAAGCCGTCAACGCCATTTTCATTTGTTCCAAACGGGCCTTGACGGATGTGTCAAGTACTTCGTCACCCACGACCACCCTGATGCCACCGATGAGCTCAGGCTGCAGCTCTACCGATACATTGAGCTTGCGTGCAAAACGCTTTTCAAGCATTTGTGCCACCTCTGCCAGTGCAACGCCTTCCATCGGAAACGCGCTGTAGATCACTGCATCGCTGGATCCGCTCTGGGCATTGACCAAAGCGCGGTACTGCGCAGCAACCTCCGGCACAAACGCCAGGCGACTATTGGCAATCACTGTGCGCAGGAAGTTTTGAGCCTGGTTGTCCAGTTCAGACTTCATCACACCGGAAATCACCGCATAGACCTGGTCGTCGGTCGCCTTCGGGCTTTCAGCAAATTGTTGCAACTGAGCTTGAGCCGACACACAGGCAAGCTCATCAAGCCAAGTCAATACAGCAGCCGCGTTCGGCACGCTTGCCTTGAACAAGGCTTCAGCGTAAGGACGCGCAATAGTGGCGAGTTCAGCCATGGCGTTCTCTCAAAGCTCAGTCTTCAAACGAGACAACAAATCAGCATGGACGCCGGCATTGACTTCCTTGCGGAGAATCTGCTCAGCACCCTTGACAGCCAGTGCAGCAACCTGCTCGCGCAATGCTTCACGTGCCTTGACAGCTTGTTGCTCGGCTTCAGCTTTGGCGGCGGCAACAATCTTGTTACCTTCGTCAACAGCTTTGGCCTTGGCGTCTTCAACGATGGTCAAGGCGCGACGTTCTGCGTCCGCCAAACGAGACGCGGTTTCCGTCCGCGACTTGACCAACTCGTCTTCCACACGCTTGTTAGCGTTGGAAAGCTCTGCTTTGGCCTTGTCTGCCGCAGCCAGACCTTCAGCGATTTTTTTTGCCCGGTCATCCAGTGCCACCATAATGGGCGGCCACACGAACTTCATCGTGAACCAAACCAATATAGCAAAGACAATGGCCTGCAGGAACAGGGTTGAATTGATATTCACTGCTTATTCCCTTTCAAGCGTGAAAGCTGAGCCAAAATTAGATGGCGAAAGGCTTGGCAAAAGCAAACAGCAAGGCAATAGCCACGCCGATCAAGAACGCTGCATCAATCAGACCAGCCAAAATGAACATCTTGACTTGAAGTTCGTTCATCAATTCTGGCTGACGTGCTGACGATTCAAGGAATTTGCCACCCATCAATGCGATACCAATGGAGGCGCCCATTGCACCCAAACCAACGATGATGCCGCAAGCCAGTGCCACGAGGCCGAGAATATGTTCCATGATTGCTCCTAAAGTACAGAAAAGTAAAAAAAACGAGAACGAAAATTTTGCTCAGTGAGAACTGTGCGCCTGTCCGACATAAATCAATGTCAGCATCATGAAGATGAAGGCTTGCAAGGTGATCACCAAAATATGGAACAAGGTCCAAATGGTTCCAGCAATCACATGCCCGAATCCCAGCCAAAACCCACCTTCAAGTGGATTAAATTGCCAGGCCCATGCGCTACCCATCAGGGCGATCAGCATGAAAATCAATTCGCCAGCGAACATGTTGCCAAATAGCCGCATGCCATGGGAGACCGTTTTAGCTGCAAACTCAATCATTTGCATTAAGAAATTAATCGGATACAAAAACACCTTGTCGCCGAAAGGTGCAGCCACAAGCTCATGCACCCAACCGCCCACGCCCTTGATCTTGACGCTGTAAAAAATACAAACAAGCAGTACGCTAACTGACAACCCGAAGGTGGTTGAAAGATCCGCCGTAGGCACGACGCGCATATATTCCTTGAAGCCCAGTGACGGCGCTACACCATGCCACAAACTTGGAATTGCATCAACCGGCAGCATGTCCATTGCGTTCATCAGGAAAATCCAGACAAACACCGTCAGCGCCAAAGGAGACACCAGCTTGCGACTGCCCGCATTGTGAATCACACCCTTTGCCTGAGTCTCCACCATTTCGGACAAAATTTCGACCGCCGCCTGGAAGCGGCCAGGCACGCCAGAGGTGGCCTTTTTGGCGGCACGCCACAAAAAGAAACACCCGATGGCACCAAGCAATACGGAATACACCAACGAATCAAAATTGAACAAGCTGAAGTCAACAATGTTGTGTTGTTCAACATTTTGAAAAGAAAAATTCTTTTGCAAATGATGCAGGTGATGCTGGAT
>CAIOAQ010000155.1 GCA_903856025.1 uncultured beta proteobacterium | reverse complement strand
CCAACCAGTCTGGCAGTACCGGTCGGCGCATGGCGGAAAAGGTCAGGTACATCAGTGAAGCCATTGTCCAAACCTGCGACGTGGTTAAAGAGGCGGTGGCGCAACGGGACCAGCGAGTGCACGCCACTGAAGCGAGTATCAGTCAGGTTTTGACAGATTTCAGAGGCATCACCGATACCCTACAGCGCGCCAGTACATTGCTTAAAGACGAAAGTGTGGACATCCAGACTGAAGTTAACCAAGCGTTGGTTGAGCTGCAGTTTCAGGACCGCGTGAGCCAGATCATGTGTCAGGTGATTAAAAACATCGAACGTTTGCCTGCGGCATTGCAAGCGCAGCAACAAACCTATACACAGTCAGGTGAACTCCTTTCCCACGATCCAGAAGAAATGCTCGACGAGATGAAAAAGTCTTACGTCATGGCAGACCAGCACGTGCTACATGAGGGTGGGAAGGTGGAAGCCACCAAAGGCACCACCGACATCAGTTTTTTCTAGAGGTAAAGCAATGGCAAAACTCATCATGATTGTGGACGACTCGGCTTCCATGCGACGTGTGGTTGGCATCTCGCTCAAGACGGCGGGCTACGACGTCATTGAGGGCTGCGACGGCAAGGATGCCCTTGCCAAGCTCACGGGTCAAAAGGTACATCTCATCATCAGTGACGTGAACATGCCGGTGATGGACGGTATTGCATTTCTAAAAGCCGTCAAACAGATGCCGGCCTATAAATTCACGCCTGTCATCATGCTCACCACCGAGTCTGCGGAAGAAAAAAAGCGTGAAGGTCAGGCCTCAGGTGCGCGCGCCTGGGTGGTCAAACCCTTTCAGCCTGAACAACTTGTGAACGCCGTACAACGGTTGTGCCTGCCATGAGTCAAAACGTATTGCGTATCGAAGGTGAACTCACCATTTTCCGTGCGACGGAGCTCAAACCTGTCATCTTGGCCACGCCGGCTGTCGATGAGATTGAACTGTCTGGCGTCACAGAACTTGACAGTGCGGGTGTCCAACTGTTGATGATGGCCAAAAGAGCGGCTGTGGCGCAACAACGCGACCTTACCCTGTCGGGGCACAGCGCAGCAGTGATCGAAGTCTTTGAACTGCTCAACGTCGCTGGCTACTTTGGCGATCACCTGGTGATGGACTCACGTACAAAAAATTCAAGGAGCTGATATGGATCTGGATGATGCGCTGGAGACGTTCATAGTTGAATGCCGCGAGCTTCTTGAAGACATGGAAACCGCACTACTTGCGGTTGAAGACGCGGACGAGAAATCAGAAATGGTGAACGCGATCTTTCGAGCAGCGCATACCATCAAAGGCTCCAGTGGACTTTTCAGTCTGGACCATGTGGTTGCGTTCACTCACGTCGTGGAGAGTGTGCTTGACAAAGTGCGCAGTGGAAAACTGGAGTTGGCGGACAAATTGGTAGTGCTGCTGCTGGCCTGTTGCGACCACATTGGTTCGCTGATAGACGGCGTAGCCAGTGGTCAGCAGGGCGGCACGTCTGAGCTGCAAGTCGCAGGCGACCCGCTGTTGGCACAACTGCGCACTTACCTGGAGGAAACCAAAGCTCAGGCAAAACAGCCATCCAGTGCGCGCAGCGTACCCACCGCAGAGACCGAGAACGTCGAGCGCATTCAGGGCGACACGGTCAACGCCGACCACTGGCATATTTCGGTGCGTTTTGGCGTGGACGTGCTGCGCAACGGCATGGATCCGCTGTCGTTCATCCGATACCTGAACACCATGGGCAAGATCACCGCCATCGAGACCGTTACCGATGGGTTGCCTGATGCTGAACATTTTGACCCCGAGTTGTGCTACTTGGGTTTTGAGATGGCGTTCCAGAGCCCGGTGGACAAAGCAGCGATAGAAAAGGTGTTTGAATTTGTCAGTGACAGCTGCCAACTGGTGATCCTGCCACCCAACAGCCTGATCTCCGAATACATCAGCCTCATCAACTCGCAGCAAGGCGAAGCGGCGCGCGTGGGCGACATGCTGGTGCGTTGCGGCACGCTGACAGCACAAGAACTTGACATGGCCCTGGACACCCAGGTGGACACACCCGCCAAGCCGATTGGCACCATCCTGGTCGAGCAGGGTTCTGTGCAGCCAGAGGTGGTCGAAGCGGCGCTGACTAAGCAAAAACAGGTCAAAGAAATTGGTGCTGCCGAGAGTAAATCGATCCGGGTGGATGCCGACAAGCTTGACCAGCTCATCAACTTGGTGGGCGAGCTGATCATTGCCGGAGCCAGCGTCAACCTGATTGCTCACCGCTCCAAAGTGATCGAGCTGACCGAATCCACCTCCAAACTCGCCACGCTGGTAGAAGAAGTGCGCGACAGCGCCCTTCAACTGCGCATGGTGCGCATTGGTGCCACCTTCAGTCGCTTTCAACGCGTGGTGCACGACGTGTCGCGTGACCTTGGCAAAGACATCGTGCTGCACATCGACGGTGAAGAAACCGAGTTGGACAAAACAGTTGTTGAGAAAATTGGCGACCCGCTCATGCACCTGGTGCGCAATAGCATGGACCACGGCATCGAGTCTGCCGACGTGCGCATCGCCCGTGGAAAACCCGCCCAGGGGTTGCTAAAACTCAACGCCTTTCATGACAGCGGCGCAATTGTGATTACCGTTGAGGACGACGGCGGTGGCCTGAAAAAAGACAAGATTCTTGCCAAGGCGGTTGAACGCGGCTTGGTTGAAGCCGGCCATCACATGAGCGATGCCGACATTTACGCTCTGATTTTCGAGCCGGGATTTTCGACGGCAGACAAGGTCACTAACCTCTCAGGCCGGGGTGTGGGCCTGGACGTGGTCAAACGCAACATCACCGCGTTGCGCGGCACGGTAGGCATCACTAGTCAGGAGGGAGTGGGTACCAAAGTCACCGTGCGCCTGCCTCTCACACTGGCCATCATTGACGGATTTTTGGTGGGCGTGGACAAGGCGGTGTACGCCATTCCACTGGACATGATCGAAGAGTGCGTGGCCTACAGCGCAGAGCCCGGACACGATTACACCAACCTGCGCGGCGAGGTGCTGCCGTTCATTCGAATCCGTGAATTGTTCTCTGTACGGGGCAAGCCCGCCAAAGGCGAAAACATTGTGGTTCTGAAACACGCGGGGCAAAAGGCCGGTTTGGT
>CAIOAQ010000154.1 GCA_903856025.1 uncultured beta proteobacterium | reverse complement strand
GTGTTGGGTCATAACCTCAAGGCCATTTTGGCGTACACCTTGCTCAATGCCCAATTTGCAGAGGACTATCGGACAACGGCGGGTACCCTGATCAAAAATGGCAACCGGCTGCCAGGCACACCTCGCACTTCGTTGTATAGCGAACTGTCATGGAAGCATCCAGCGAGTGGTTTTTCAACCGCCATTGAAGCGCGCTATAGCGATAGAGTCTATGTGGACGATGTCAATTCTGATGCCGCAGACAGTTACACGGTCGTGAACTGGCGCGGTGGTTTTGAACAGCGCCTTGGCAGGGTATGCATGAAAGAATTTATGCGCATTGAAAATCTGGGTGACAAGGCCTATGTGGGGGGTGTACTGGTGAACAACACCAGTCCATTTGCTCCCGCCCCTGGTCGCAATTATTTGCTCGGCATCAGCGCCTCCATGGATTTCTAAACCATGCTTAAAGCCCTGCGTTTCGCCTTTTTCGGTTTTGCTGTCACTCTGGCGGCTTGGTCTTCGGCCCAGGCGGCACCGGCGGACGATGCGCGCTTGCGCGCAGCCAGCGACGACCGGGCGAATTGGCTCAGTTATGGTCGCGATTACGCTAACCAACGCTTCTCGCCACTGAATCAAATCAACCTCGAAACGGTGGGTCAATTGGTGCCGCGCTGGATTTACCAAACCGGCACCAGCGCTACATTTCAGGCAACGCCCTTGGTCGTCGACGGGGTGATGTATTTGTCGATGCCGTTCAATCATGTGGCGGCCATTGATGCGGCAACAGGCCACGAGCTGTGGCGCTACGAGCACAAGCGCAAAACCCAAAAAATGTGCTGTGGGCCAGCCAATCGAGGGGTCTCGGTGGCCTATGGCAAAGTGTTTTTTGGCACGGTTGATTCGCGCTTGATCGCCCTCGATGCCCAGACCGGGCAAATCGCCTGGGACATTCCTTTGGCAGTTGAAGCTGGCCCGTCTGAAAAGCCCGACCAGTTGGCACTGACCGATACGCTGCGCGGGCATGCTGCCACCGGTGCTACCGGCGTGGGGGCCAACATGGCACCGCTGGCTTTTGACGGCAAGATCATCATTGGCATTACCGGGGTGGGCTACGGTTTGCATCTGGAAGGTGACCGGCCCAATGCACCGCTAGGGGCTGTGGTGGGCTTTGCTGGAAATTACGGGCGGCCCGGCTTTTTCGCCGCGTTTGATGCAGCTACCGGTCAACGCGTCTGGCAGTTTGACACCATTGCCAAAGCCAACTGGGAGGGGGCAATGAGTGCATCGACGGCTGATGGGGTGTCGCTTAACCGAGATATAGCGAAAGAGAAACGTGCGCTTTCAAACTATCCAGCAGCGGCTTTGCATGGCGGCGGTTCGGCCTGGACAACCCCAGCGTTTGACGCGCAATCGGGCACCCTTTTTGTGGGTGTTGGCAATCCGTCGCCGCAAATGGACGATGTTTCCCGCCCGGGTGACAACCTGTACACCGTGTCGCTGGTGGCGCTGGATGCGCACACCGGCAAGGTCAAGTGGTACTACCAGCAAGTGCCGCACGACCTCTGGGGTTATGACGTAGCCAGCCCACCGGTGCTGTTTGACTTACCAACAGAAAAAGGAGTCATTCCCGCTATTGGGCAAGCCTCCAAAATGGGCTGGTTTTACGTGCATGACCGTCGCACCGGCGAGCTACTATATAAGTCAGAACCTTTTGTGCCGCAGATCAACCTGTTTGCCCACCCGACGCGTGAGGGCGTGCGCATTGCGCCTGGTGCGCTTGGTGGCTCCAACTGGACACCGGTGGCGTTCAATGCAGACACCGGTTTGGTTTATGTGGCTGCCTCCCACAGCCCAACCCGCTATACGGTGCATGAGATCGTTGCTTCAGCCGACAAACCGGCCGGCCGCTACTCGTCCTTAGAGCCGATAAATGAGCCGAACTGGGGTACTTTGACAGCTATTTCGACACGTGAAAAAGGGCGCATTCGGTGGCAACAAAAAACCGAAAAACCCATGGTTGGCGGTGTTTTGGCGACGGCTGGTGGCCTGGTGTTTACTGGTGAGGGCACTGGGTTTTTGAGTGCCTTTGATGCAGAGACTGGCGCAAATTTGTGGCAATTTCAGTGCGGGGCGGGCGTCAATGCGCCTCCTATTTCCTACGAAGTCAGCGGCGTTCAGTACATAGCTGTGGCAGCCGGTGGCAATGCAAACTTTGGTTTTAAACAGGGTGGTGCGCTTATTGTGTTTGCACTGCCTAGGCAACACTAGCCGGACAATCATGTTTCATGTGTTCCATATTGACACAGATAGTCGGGTTTACCCGATTCGTATTAACCCAGATAGCACTAACCCTAGATGAGCAACTTATTTCAGGTAAGCGGTCAATTTTCGATAGAAATCTCGTGTTTTTTAGCTTGGTTTGTATGCGCACATGCCTAATTTATACCAAAAATTTGGTTTTTCATGGTTTCTTCCGAATTGGCACAAATGTTGCCTTATGAGTACTGCTGAGCCTATTCATACTGGTTCAACAATCCATAAATATTTATTTGGAGAAATAATGAAACGAACCTTAATCAGTGCATTTGTCGCTGGGATGTTCTTAAGTTTGGCTGCCGTGCCTGCGGCGGCCACTGTGTCCGATAAGGATGTCGAGAATGACGCAAAAACCGTAGGTGACGTGGTTTCCTGGGGGATGGGAACCAAGCTGCAACGCTATAGCCCTTCGACCAAGGTCAACACCAAAAATGTTAAAGATTTGGTACCGGTTTGGTCGTTTTCTTTTGGTGGCGAAAAGCAACGTGGTCAGCAGTCACAGCCCGTGGTCCACGACGGCAAGATGTTTGTCACCGGCTCCTACTCGCGCGCTTGGGCTCTCGATTCTAAGACCGGCAAGATGATTTGGGAATACAACCACAAGCTGCCCGACGGCATCATGCCTTGCTGTGATGTGATCAACCGCGGTGGTGCTTTGTATGAGAACCTGTTTATCTTCGGTACGCTTGATTCCCAGTTGGTTGCGCTTGACCAAAATACCGGTAAAGTTGTCTGGAAGCAAACCGTAGGACACTACGCAGACGGATATTCCATTACCTCTGCGCCCGTAATCGCAAAGGGCTTGGTCATTACCGGTATGGCTGGAGGTGAGTTCGGTGTGGTTGGTCGTGTCACCGCATTTGATGCCAAGACAGGTAAAGAAGTCTGGATGCGCCCGATGGTTGAAGGCCACATGGGGACCAAAGACGGCAAGGACAACGGCATCTCTGGCACGTTGAATGCCACTTGGACCGGAGACCTGTGGAAGACTGGCGGCGCATCACCTTGGATGGGCTGCTCTTACGATGTTGAAACCAATTTGGCCTACTGCGGTACAGGTAACCCAGGCCCGTGGAATTCGCACCTGCGCCCTGGTGACAATCTCTTCTCCGCGTCGACGGTGGCTATTGACGTTGACAGTGGCAAGATTGCCTGGCACTTCCAACAGACTCCCAACGACGGCTGGGATTTTGATGCCATGGCAGTGAAAATCCTTTACACAGACAAGGCGGGTAGAAAGCTGGTTGGCACGGCAGACAAGAATGGCTTTTTCTATGTAATAGATGCCAAAACTGGCGAGTTTGTACGAGGATTCCCTTTTGTCAAGAAACTGACATGGGCCTCTGGACTTGACCCCAAGACCGGTCGTCCGTTGTTTATTCCTGAGAACCGTCCTGGCGATCCGGTCAAAGCCGCTGATGGCAAAAAAGGAACCAGCGTGTTTACCGCGCCTTCCTTCTTGGGCGGCACTAACCAACAGAGCTCGGCTTACAGCCCGGATACGGGGCTATTTTATGTGCCTACCAATGAATGGGGCATGGACATCTGGAACGAACCAATTTCTTACAAGAAGGGTGCGGCTTACCTAGGTGCTGGTTTCACCATCAAGGCAATCTTTGACGACTACATTGGCACCTTGCGTGCTATCGATCCTGCCACAGGCAAGATTGTTTGGGAAGTCAAAGACAAGGCCCCGCTGTGGGGTGGTGCGATGGTGACCAAGGGTAATCTGGTGTTCTGGGGTACGCCTGATGGTCACCTGAACGCCGCCGATGCCAAAACCGGCAAGGTGCTCTGGTCCTATCAAACTGGCTCCGGCATCATTGCGCCTCCGATCAGTTGGGAGCAGGATGGTGAGCAATACATCTCGGTGGTCAGTGGTTGGGGTGGTGCCGTGCCGTTGTGGGGCGGTGAGGTTGCCAAAGCAACCAAAGGTTTCACACAGGGTGGCATGACTTGGGTATTCAAGTTGCATAGCAACAAATAGACAGCTTGGCTGCTCGTTATGCGGTGGTTTGTCGTTGAAGGCAAACCACCGTTTTTGAAGACCGGCCAAGCAAATGCCGGTTTTTCTTCTGCGACTGAGATTCTCAGCGCATCACATAGTTGTTATCTGAAAAGGATGTCACATGTCACAACGGTTCGTTTGTTCTGCAGTCTTGCGTAGTTTTCAGAGTGGATTGCGTCGCGCTTTGGCGCTTGGCGTGGCTACTCTTGTATTTTTGGTAGTACCGAACGCAAGTGCCCAGGAGATATCGGCGTTGGCGACGATTCAACACAATGGAATTCTTTCTGTGGCGCTGTACAACGATTTTGCACCGTTCTCTGACAATGGCAAGGGAATTGACGTTGACTTGGCACATGCGCTGGCTGCCAAATTAGGAGTAAAGGCCACACTCGTTTGGTTCAATGCAGGCGATGACGTGGACGGTGATTTACGCAAGATGGTGTGGAAGGGAACCCAGATCAATGGACCGGCCGATCTGATGATGCATGCCCCAGTCGATCAACAATACATGGCAAAAGTCAAGCAGGCGAAGATTTTTGCACCCTATCACCGTGAACGTTTTGCCATCGCCCGCAAATTGGCCGCATTGCCAACACTGGACAACCTGGAGCCGTTCGAAAAATTGCCTTTTGGTGTTGAGGGTGAGAGCATGGGCGCCATGGTGATGTTGTCAGCCGACGGGGGACGTTACCGTGAAAAACTCAAAATTTTCAAGAGTAGTGGTGATGCCATCAAGGCACTTAAGGCCGGCGAAGTGGCCGCTGTGCTAGGTCAACAAGGTGAGTTGGAGAGTGGACTGCAGGGAGATCCCGGCTATGCCATTGATCAGCCGCCCAACCAATTGCTCAAGATGCAGCAATGGCGGGTTGGTCTTGCAGTCAAGGCCGATAGTGAGGATCTGGCCAAAGCACTTGAAGCCGCCATGAATGAGCTGTTAGCCGATGGAACGGTCAAGCGCATCGTGCAGCAGCATGGATTGACAGATCGCGAGCCCTGAGCTTAGATGTCCACCCAGGATAGGCGCGGTATCACCTAAATATTTTTGGCTGACAGGTTTGACTGTTTGTGGCACAGGATGCTGCAATTGTTTAGCCACGTTATTGGTTTTACTACCCGATCAATTTTTTCAAAATCACCAGGAGACTTTTTATGAAATTTAGTGCCGTTCTCATTTCCGGCTGCGTTATGTTTAGCGCCGTGTCGCTTGCACCGACCTTTGCACTGGCTCATGGCGATGTCACGCCGCAAGCCGTTGACACGCACACCTTGCCGCAGCTTGGTGAAGGAATGCGTAAGGAAAATCCGTACCGAAGTTCGGCTGCCGCTGAAGAGGCCGCCAGTATTGGCAAGTCTGCCTATACCCAAAATTGTGCCCGTTGTCACGGACTTGAAGCCGTTTCGGGGGGGATGTCACCTGACTTGAGGGAGCTCGATAACGAGTGCATCGATAAAAAAGACGATGCTGAGAAGCTGGCCTGCTTTAAGGAAGTTGATCAATATTTCATGGATTTCACCATGAAGGGCAAAGTACGCAATGGTGCCGTCAAGATGCCCGGGTTCAACGCGACGTTCACACAGGAAGCCGTTTGGGCGATCAAGTCCTATCTGGAAACACGGCGCGGCAAGGATTAACAGTCAAGGCCTTGTTGTTCTCCCATGTGTGAAAAAACTTGTCATTAGCAACCAAATACTTGTTATTTATCATGAAAATTGAATTACTCCTTATTGTGGCCTTTGGTGCAGTGACAGTTGCAGCACAGGCTGCCGATGTAACTTATCGAACCGACGTTCAACCGCTGATCAAGTCCCATTGCGCTGATTGCCATGGAGATGAGTCCCCCAGTTTGGCTGACTTTTTACAAGATCAAAAAAAATACAAAAAAGAAAAGCAGGGTCCACGACTTGGTACCTACGCCGAATTGATTCAATTGATTGGTTGGCCTGATGCCGGTGCTTTGATGCGTCGTCTAGATGATGGTACGAATACGCCGGACAAAAAACCGGGCAATATGTACAAGCAATTGGGATCAACCGATGCCGAACGTACCACTAATCTGAACCTTCTGAAGGCTTGGGTGGGCGAAGAGGCATGGAACCTCAATCACTGGACGAAAGTGGATGAGGTGCCCGCGATTTCCAAAGGGCAACTCGATAAACTCAAGCTCAACTATTGAGTTAGTTTAATCACGGGTTGTCCGAAATTGTTGCCTCCCCCTTTGTTTTCGTGGCGCTTTGCGGCTGAGCTGATCAACGGTTGTAGGCGTCGCAGCATAGGGGTTTTCGGGCTGGCCGCGTTTTGCCTGTTGTGGTTCGGTGGCATCGCCAGTGTGTCTGCGGGTGTCATGACCCGGGCAGAGTTGGCCAAGTGGTATCCATCCCCGTATATCGTGGGGGAAAAAGATGCAGAGATGCCGGTTTGGCCGATTTTTGAGCCCAATTTCCAACAAAAAGCCAATGCCAATATTTTGATTGGTTACGCGTTTGAATCGATTGACCTGGCCCCCGTGCCAGGCTTTTCCGGTGTGCCAGTGAACTTGCTGATTGGCATTGACCAGCACGGTAACTTTTTGAATGTCCGGGTGCTCTCGCAGCATGAACCAGTGTTTGTTGGCGGCCTCGGTGAAGTGCCTCTTCACGCTTTCGTGACCCAATACGAAGGTTTGTCACTCAAGCAAAGCATCAAGATATTGACCGGTGCACACGGCCCCAAGAATGTGTCGGCTGAAGCCGTTGAGCTTGACGGGGTCACCAAGGCAACGGCTTCGCTGCGCATCATCAATCAAAGCATTTTGTCGTCGGCTCTTAAGGTCGCGCGTAAAAAGCTGGGCTTTGCTGAAGGACGCGACCCAGAGTTGATCGCCCGCGTTAAAACGGATGTCTTTGAGGCGCGCTCGGTCAAAGAATTGCAGGATGCGGGTTTGGTCGAGCATGTGGTGATCAGCAATGCCGAGGTTGAAAAGATGTTTGCCGGAACCGCTGGCAGCGGACTGGATGCAGAAGCCTTGGCGCATCCGCAGGACCCATTCCTTGATTTGTACATGGCCTATGTGTCGGTGCCGAGCATCGGCCGCAACTTGCTTAGTGAGGCAAGTTGGAAGCTGTTGCAAAACCGTCTGGAACCCGATGACCAAGCGTTTTTGGTGATATCCAAAGGGCGCTACAGCGTGACTGGTGAGGACTTTGTGCGCGGTAGTACGCCTGACCGCATTGTGATCAAGCAGGAGCAATTGCCGATTGAAATGCGCGACCTGGATCAACAGATTGTGCTCAAGGAAGAACTCGCACACGGGCTGGATCAAAATTCTTTGACCATCTTCAGAGTGATTAGTCGGGCGGGTCTGGACCCCGCGAAAAAAATTGACTTTGTGCTGCCCATCACACGCCTGAAGGGGATGATTTACCCGGAAAAATTTGTTAAAAATTTTACGGTCAGTTTGACGATTCCGGAACGTTTCTACACCGTGCCTGCGAGTGATAACAAATCCTGGAACGGTGTCTGGCGCGACCGGTTGCCTGAAATTGTCATTCTGTTGGTGGGGCTAGCGATGCTGTCGGTGGCACTGGTCAAGCAAAAGCGCTTGGTCGCCAATCAGCGTCAATTTGCTATTTTCAGAAATAGCTACTTGGTGTTTACGCTGTTTTTTATCGGCTGGTATGCGCAGGGGCAACTGTCGATTGTCAACCTGACCAGTGTTTTTCAGGCGCTGTTGGCGGGGCGTAGTCTGAGCTTTTATTTGTATGACCCGATGACGGTGATATTGACTACGGTCACACTGATTTCTTTGGTGTTTTGGGGGAGGGGAACATTTTGCGGCTGGCTGTGTCCCTTTGGTGCGCTGCAAGAGTTGCTTGCCAAGATCGGTCAAAGGCTGAAAATTCCCCAAATCAGGTTCAAGCCTGCAACCGATGGCCTCTTGAAAAAGATCAAGTACGTCGTCTTGGCCGGGATTTTGTTGAGTGCCGTTTTTTCATCAAATATCGCCGATATGGTGGTAGAGGTTGAACCGTTCAAGACTGCCATTACATTAAATTTTGTGCGTTCTTGGCCGTTTGTGGCCTATGCGGCGGGCTTGCTGGTTGTCAACTTATTTGTTTTTAAATTTTTCTGTCGTTTCCTGTGTCCGTTGGGGGGAGCGCTTGCCGTGTTGGGTTGCTTTAGAATTTTGAACTGGATACCACGCAGAAAAGAGTGTGGCACGCCCTGCCAGACCTGCCGCTATCAATGCGAATACCAGGCAATTACCTCAGCCGGAAAAGTCCAGTACGACGAGTGTTTTCAATGCATGGACTGCGTCGTCATTTATGCCAGCGATGATCGGTGCGCGCCGCTGTTGCTGGAGAAAAAACAGAAATCCGTGATCCCGATTCACCATGTCAGGGCCATTTGATACAAAAAGGGACGACGATGCAGCGACGCACTCTACTTTCGGCTACGCTTGGATTGGGTGCCTGGGCTAGCTTGCCTAATTTGGCAGGCGATGTCACACTGGCAGAACTGCCGATGTATTCAGGCTCCGACCTTGCTTTTGGCACCACGGTGACGATCAACGTGTTGCACGCTGATCAGTCGACTGCTTTGGCGGCGATTCAAGAGGCACTGCATCAGGTCAAGCAAGTTGATGCGCTGATGAGCGTGTATCAGGCGCACAGCCAGGTCTTCCAACTCAATCTTCACGGTGTGCTTGCCTCCCCCGATCCACATTTGCTGCGGGTGCTGACGTTTGCACAGCAGTTGTCCGTGATGACAGCAGGCGCCTTCGACATGACCGTGCAGCCCTTGTGGCAAACCTTTACCCAGGCCCGTGCCAAAAATTTGTTGCCTGGACCAGATGAAATTGCGGCAGCCAAAGCGCTGGTCAACTGGCGTCGCGTGGAGCTTGGTCCGCAGCAAGTGCGGTTCCAAACCACGGGTATGGCGCTCACCCTCAATGGCGTGGCGCAAGGTTATGCCGTTGATCTGGCATTGCAGGTGCTGACCAGTCGAGGCATTACCCGTGCGCTGCTTGACACTGGTGAGTTTGGTGCTATCGGCAGCAAGACACACAGTCAACCGTGGGTATTGGGCATTGGTGATCCACGACAACGCGATGCCGTGTTGGCCAAACTGACAATGGACGGACGCAAGGTAGCAACCTCCGGCGACTACGAAACATTTTTCAGCCCCGATTTTGTTCATCATCATATTTTTGATCCAACCACAGGCGATTCACCCACCGAGTTGGCCAGCGTCACGGTGGTCGCACCCACAGGCATTTTGGCAGATGGCCTGTCTACTGCCTTTATGGTCATGGGGGTCGATAAAGCCTTGGCGTTAACCGCCAAATGGCACGATGTCGACACGCTGCTGATCCTTAAAAATGGGACGATCAGACAGTCACCAAATTTCCCGGAATGGCGTGCCTGAGCAGAAAATAATTTGAGCGCTATGAGTTGACCTCGGCTCGACTTTTCACTGCTCCAGTTTGTTACAGTTGTCCCAACTTGGATCACTCATCCAGGGGTAAATCAGTAGTGGTTTAAGCGGCTCCTCGTTGCTTGATCCAGCCCCTTTGGGGGTCATAGCCCCACCAGGCTAAACAAAAAAATACCACGCAGCCAATCAGCACAATGCTCCAAGATGTGGGGTTAATCAACCCATACATGGCAAACCGAAGGGTTTCAACCACGTGGGTAAACGGGTTCCATTGCGCCATGATTAGCAACCACCAGGCACCAGACTCGTCGAGCTTCCACAACGGATACAAAGCCGGGCTGATAAAGAACATCGGAAAAATAACAAAGTTCATGGTGCCGGCAAAGTTTTCGAGCTGCTTCACATACACCGACAGCATCAAGCCAAAGGCTGCCAGCAGCGTGGCGCCACAGACCATGGCCAACAACAGAAGTGGCAAATGGGCCCAGCTCGTTTCGACACCAAAAGCCACCGAAATTAGCAAAAAAACTGCCATCTGCAATACCGACAAACAAGTGCCTCCCATGAGCTTGAACCCCAACAGCCAGCCGCGCGGCAATGGGGCTGTCAGTAGCAAGCGCATGACCCCCATCTCACGGTCATAGACCATTGACAGTGAGCTTTGCATACCGTTAAACAGTGCCACCATGCCCAGCAGACCCGGCACCATATAAACCTGATACTCCACATAGGTCTCGTAAGGCGGAACAATTGAGACCCCAAAAACATTGTGAAAACCCGCCGAAAAAACAACAAACCACAATAACGGTCGCACCAGTGCCGATGCCAGGCGCGACGGTTGACGCACAAATTTGTTGATTTCACGCCCCACCACCGCCCGCATGGCGCGTAACAAATGCAGGGCCAACATGGGCTTTACAGTCGCGCTCGGCATGACGATTCTTTTTGATCAGTGCCCAATGTGTCCATCACTTCGGTGGGGTGCAGCACCCCGTCCAGCGGTGCCACGCCAATCACGCCATCGCCATGCCCCAACAAAATCGGCTGGCGCAATTGCCCGTCCCAGGAGCGAAATGACAAGGGTGGTCCCTTGCTGCCGTCGACCGTAATCGTCCCGTCGCGCAACTGGCCAAGTTGTTGCGTAATCGTCGCTTTAGGGGCTGCTGCCAAGCCTGCCGCCAGCGCTTTGACGGCTATCCAGGCCGCCCAGTCCTGACTTTGCATGCTGCGTTTGGTCAGTTTGTAAAAACGCCTCGACACTTGCGGTCCCCCATTGCGTTCCCACTGCGCATGCCAAGCCATGGCCATCAAGCCATTGCTGCCCACCACTGGCCTCGGCCACTGCGTGGCATAGGGCAAAGTGCGGGCAAACTCGCCTTGGCTGTCCATCACGGCGACCACTTCGTGATCGCGATCATTGGTCAATAAACGCGTGTTAAACAGGTCTCGTTCACGCGGATCACCTGAGAGCTTAAACGGCTTTGTCTGAAGGATTTTCAGACCGTAGCGTTTGGCTGACAGCAGCAGGGCTGCCGCTTGCAATTGGTCGCCTGGCAATGGGCCTTGTAGCAGCAGCAGCTTACGCCAGTTGCGCGCCACTAGGTACTGTGCCAACGCATCGGTCAACATTTGTCGGCTGGGGTTGGTGTGCAGTAAGACGGCTGCGCAATCGGCATTGCGCAGTGCGTCTTCATCTGCACTGACGTTCAGCACCATCGCACCGCCTAGCGCCGCCGGTGCGAGTTGCACCAATTGTTTGAGCACAGGCGCGGGCAAGTCGGCCACGATGTGTTGGATGTGTGCCGCTTTGAGCTCAGCAAGCACCTTAGGTAAGCCTTGTGCATCTGGTAACAACACATCGCGAAACTTCAGCGTTAGCCCCAACTCTTCGAGTTCCAGCGCTGCATCGTCCCCGGCCATCCGCGCTGCATCAAAAGCCCGCCCGGTCGGGTGATCCGGATAAGCCCGCTCAAGTTGTCTGGGGGCATAGCGTGAGTCAGTGGCTAACGAGATCACCGCCACATTGACCGGTGTCGGCGCGGCAGCAGTCGCCAGGTTGGCGAGCAGGGCGCATGAACACAGCAGAATCCGAACGACGAGGGGTGAACAGCGGCCTTGCGGCTCAAGCTGGAGTTGCACTGTTCTCATCAAGGTTGCACGAGTATGTTGTAAGGTACGCGACCTACCGCCACGGTGCGAATGGCTTTGCCAGCAGCGGTGTCAATCAAGGTCATGTCATCCGACATGCCGTTAGCGACATACAGGGTTTTACCATCTGGGTGCAGCGCCATGCCCCATGCCCGTTTGCCCACCAAAATAGTTTGGAGAACCTCGTGGGTGGCCAGATTCACTTCTGCGACGTGGTTCGCGCGGCCCAAACCCACCCAAATCGTTTTACCGTTTGCGCTAGGGGCCATACCCACTGGCGTAATGTCACTGGCGCGCATTCCCTTGAGTTTGAATGTAATTGTGCTTTTTACTGTTTGATCGTCGGTGTTGATAATGCTGACACTGGCACTGAGTTCATTGGTCACCCACAGTTCCTTACCTTCTGCAACCAAGGCAAAGCGACGAGGGCGTTTGCCAGCCCGAATGTTTTTGACAATTTTGTGGGTTGTGAGATCAATGTAATGAACCAAGTTGGCTTCTTCTGAGGTTACATACGCGTGTTTGCCGTCAGGCATGACCAACACCCCTTCGGGTTGCCCTCCCACTTTGACTTCAAAGAGTTTTTTCTTGCTTGGCAAATCGTACGCGCCCAGAATACTATCGTCTTCGATGGTGACATAAGCTGTTTTGCCATCAGCGCTGAGAGCAAAAACCTCTGGGCTGGTATCTACCGGTATCGTGTCGGTCATTTTTGCGCTAGCCACGTCGATCAGCCCGATGGCATTGCTGTCGCCACACGAGACATAAAGCAGACTGTGATCAGCGTTAAACAACATATGGCGCGGGCGCAGGCAAGTGTCAATGGCTGACAAGCGCTGCCCCTGGGTATCAAAAACATAAATTTTGTTGTCCTTCTCGCTCGACACATAAACCCGATTCGCGGTGGCTGCTTGTGCAACGGTCAGTCCAGCGAAGAGTGTCAACGCCGCAGTCGCGACAGTGCGTAGCAATCCGCTGCCAGTGCCTCGTTTGAAACCAGACATAGAGGTGGATCGAGAAAGGGTCATGGATGTCTCCGTTGAATGATAGGTATGATTGAATCAGCAACAAACCATCAGTTTGCTACGCAATTTTTGTCGCAAAAAATGTGCCAAACTATTCGGGCATGTTAATTGCGTTAACTAAAGCGTATGTGACAACTGTAGCTTGATTTTTTCAAAATCTGGAAGTCCCCCATCACGCTCGCCGATTGATCCAACTAGGAAGTCAATTTTGACAAATAAAAAATGTTGAACGTGCAAGGACTGCGCAAGTCGTATGGTAAAAAGCTGGCGCTCGGCGGAGTCACATTGCATATTCGCGCCGGTGAAATGGTGGCGCTGCTCGGACCCAATGGGGCCGGCAAGTCCACGTTGTTGCAGTTGCTTACCGGACTGTTCAGCCCGAATCAAGGGCAGATTCAAATCTTTGGCCAAGACCTTGCAATGCACCCCAGTGCTGCTTTGGCGGGCATGGGCGTAGTTTTTCAGCAGAGTGCGCTCGACCTTGACTTGACAGTCAAGGCCAACCTTTTGTTTCATACCGATTTGCATGGTCTTTCGCGGCGTGATGCGGCCGGGCGTATTGCAGACGGCTTGGCCAGCATGGGGCTGCAAGATATCACCCAGGATTTGGTGCGCAACTTGTCGGGCGGAACCAAGCGAAAAATTGAATTGGTACGCGCCTTGTTACACAAGCCCAGGGTCTTGTTGATGGACGAGGCCACGGTTGGTCTGGATCCGGAATCGCGGACCCAAATTTTGCAAACGGTGCGCGCGCTGTCAACCCAGCATGACGTGGCCGTGTTGTGGGCCACGCACATGATCGAAGAAATCAACGTGGTGGACCGGGTCTTGTTACTGCAGCAAGGACTGATTCGATTTGAGGGCACTACCGATGCCTATCTGTCTCAATTCAACGGCTTGACTTTGCGCAGTGAATTGCAGGATGAATCAGTGAATAAAACATAACTTTGGAGATCACTCAACATGCGTAAATTGTTGTCTTGTCTGCTTATTTGGATGGTGTCGATTTTGTTGTCCAACGCTTTTGCAGAGCCACTGGTTCCCATCCGGGTGGGGGTGTTGGAGTTTGGCACGGTCAATTGGGAGTTGGAGGTGATTCGCAACCAGGAACTCGCCAAAAAACGCGGTATAGATTTAAAAATCATTCCCTTGGCCTCAGGGGATGCGTCAGCCATTGCCCTGCAGGGCGATGCGGTTGACATGATCGTCACCGACTGGATCTGGGTTAGCCGTCAACGCGCCGAGGGCAATCCCTACACTTTTGCGCCTTTTTCAAACGTTGTCGGATCGGTGATGGTCAAGTCTGACAGCGGCATCAAGCAATTGAATGATTTGAAAGATAAAAAACTTGGCATTGCCGGTGGTCCGTCGGACAAGTCCTGGCTGCTGCTGCGCGCCTACGCACAACGTAAGCTGGGGGTTGACTTGACCCGGTTCACCCAGCCGACTTATGCGGCACCCCCCTTGCTCAATGAACTGGCAGTGCGTGGCCAAGTCGATGCTGTGCTGAACCACTGGAACTATGCTGCACGGCTGGAAGTGCTCGGCATGCATTCATTGATTGGTGTGCCCGAAATTCTCAAGGGTCTGGGCATTGACAAGCCGATTCCAATTCTGGGCTGGGTATTCCGCGAGGAGTGGGCTGCGGCCCACAGTGAAGCGGTGAAAAACTTTTTGGCGGCCTCTTATGAAGCCAAAGCCATGTTGGCCAAAACCGAACCCCCATGGGAAATCATCCGAACCAAAATGCGTGCTGAAAACGACACCGTATTTCGTGCACTGCAGGCCAGTTTTCGTGCGGGTATTCCGATTTGCACCGACCCAGACAGTTTGACTGCGGTGATCGACACCTTCAAAATTTTGGCCGATGCTGGGGGTGAAAAACTGGTGGGTAAGTCCAAGGCTTTGAGCGTTGGCACCTTCTGGTCTGGATTTGCTTTGCCCGAATGCAAAACGCACTGAAATTGGGTCGCCATTTTGCGCATGGCCGGTGGGCGCGCATCGTGCCGATGCTGGTATTGGGTGGCATCTGGGAACTGTTTGCCATCACGTTTCAGAGTAAAACACTGCCCCCGCCCGATGCGGTGGTGGTGGTGCTTTGGCAAGAGCTGATCGACGGTGAGTTGCTGATGCATCTGGGCATGACCTTGAGCCGGGTCGCGATCAGTTTTACCGCTGCCATGATGGTCGGTGTGGGCTTGGGAATGGCCATGGGCGCATCCAAAAGTCTGGATCGCCTGCTCGACACGTTTTTGATTTTCGCTTTGAATATTCCAGCCTTGGTCACCATTATTTTGTGCTACATCTGGTTTGGTTTGTCTGAGACCGCAGCCATCATTGCCGTCACCTTGAACAAGATTCCCATGGTCGCCATCAGCCTGCGTGAAGGGGCAAGGGCGGTGGACAAAAACCTGTTGCAAGTGGCCAAGGTGTTCAGGCTATCGCGTCGGGATACTTTCTTCAAAGTGTATGTGCCGCAGTTGATGCCCTATCTGTTTGGTGCTGCACGCAATGGCCTGGCGATCATCTGGAAAATTGTGTTGGTGGTGGAGTTACTCGGGCGCAGTAACGGGGTTGGTTTTCAGATTGGCAATTATTTCCACTTCTTCGACATCACTGGGATTTTGGCTTACACCTTGGCCTTTGCCTTGGTGATCTTTGTGGTTGAAGTCTTGTTGCTGCGGCCACTTGAGTCCCATTTCAACCGGTGGCGTGTATGACACTCTTGAAAGTCGATGTCCGCAGAAAAGTTTATGCCAACGGCTGCTGTGCAATCGAGAATCTTGCCTTCAGTGCGCAACCTGGCGAGTTTGTCGCCATGGTGGGACCCTCTGGTGCGGGCAAAACGACGCTACTCAATCTGATTGCTGGACTGGATCGGCAGTTGGAGGGTGACATCTTGTTGCACTGCGACAAGTCACCACCAAGCGAACCCAAAATCAGCTTTATGTTTCAGGAGCCGCGTCTGATGCCGTGGCTGACGGTTCAACAAAACTTGGAACTGGTTTTGCCTCCGACCCTGCGTGCCAATCCTGTCAAGCCACTCAAAGATACGCTGGCCGTGGTGGGATTGGAGGGGTGTGATCGTCTATTTCCAGGTCAACTGTCAGGTGGCATGCAGCGCCGGGTGGCGTTGTTGCGCGCCTTCCTTGTTGGACCTGATTTGCTGCTGATGGATGAGCCGTTTCAGTCGCTGGATGCACCAACCGCACAGCAGCTCAGAATGGTGCTGCAAGACCTGTGGCAGCGCACCCGCCCCACGGTGCTGTTTGTTACCCACAGCCTGCGCGAAGCCATCAGTCTGGCTGATCGTATTTTGTTTCTCTCGGGGCAGCCTTCCCGCGTTATTCTGGACGTTCCGGTCAAGCTACAGCACCCTCGCACTGTCGAGGATGAGTCAGTTCAAAATATGCATGCCTCGCTGCTTGACCAGTACCCTCAATTGTTGGGTGGGCAGATTAATTACGAAAGTTGATGTCATTACGCAATTTGGTTGCTGGAGAGCAGTTCGCCTTTGTATACGTCGTTGCTGACCGCCGTCAGGTTTCGAGCAAGTCCGCCTGAGAAATTTCAGCCTCCTAATACTACCCCTCCCGGTTTGCGGCCCTCGGTACTACGCCGAATGCACGCCTGAGCTGGCAAATATCCGCTCGTTGTTTTTGGTTTTATAAAAATTGCTTAAAACAAGAAAAACTGGCAATAAGTTGTCATAAATCGTGAATTTATGAGTAACAACGCAATCATCCATCTCTCCTCCACGCCTACGATAGCCCTCACTGTCCGTTGTTGTTTTCAGAGGAATTTTTACCGTGTTGTCCAACCCCGCCACCAAATACCGCGCCTTCCCGACCATCGACTTGCCCAACCGCCTATGGCCCTCGCGCAGCATCACCCATGCGCCGATCTGGATGAGTTCGGACCTGCGTGATGGCAACCAGTCGCTGTTTGAACCGATGAACGTGGAGCGCAAGATGCGCATGTTCCGCACCCTGTGCCAGGTGGGGTTCAAAGAGATTGAAGTCGCTTTCCCCAGCGCCTCGCAAACTGACTTTGACTTTGTGCGCACCCTGATCGAAGGCGGCCACATCCCCGAAGAAGTGACCATCGAGGTGCTGACCCAGTCGCGTGAACACCTGATCCGTCGCACCATCGAATCGCTCAAGGGCGCGCGCCGCGCCATCGTGCACGTCTACAACGCCACTTCACCAGCGTTTCGTGAGATTGTCTTTGGCATGAGCAAGGCCGAGATCAAAGCGCTGGCCGTGTCGTCCGTGCGGCTGATCAAAGAGTTGTGCGCACAGCAACCCGAGACCGAATGGGTCTTGCAGTACAGCCCCGAAGTGTTCACGGGAACAGAGCTGGACTTTGCCTGCGAGGTGTGCGACGCGGTCACTGCCGAATGGGGCGCCACACCGGCCAATAAAGTCATCTTGAACCTGCCCGCCACCATCGAAGTTGCCACGCCCAATGTCTACGCCGACCAGATCGAGTGGATGCACACCCACCTGGTGCGGCGCAGTAGCGTGCTCATCAGCGTGCACCCACACAACGACCGAGGCTGCGCCGTGGCCGCGGCTGAACTGGGCCTGATGGCAGGTGCCGACCGGGTCGAAGGCTGCCTGTTTGGCAACGGCGAGCGCACCGGCAATGTGGACATCGTCACCCTGGCACTCAACATGTACACCCAGGGCATTGCACCGGGGCTGGACTTCTCCGACATCAATGCCGTGGCCCGCACCGTAGAGCACTGCAACCAGTTGCCGATCCACCCGCGCCACCCCTATGTGGGCGATTTGGTGTTCACCGCCTTCAGCGGTTCGCACCAGGATGCCATCAAAAAAGGCCTGGCCGTGCAGGACCAAGACGGTTTGTGGAACGTGCCCTACCTGCCGATTGACCCGGCTGACCTGGGTCGTAATTACGACTCGGTGATCCGCGTCAACAGCCAAAGCGGCAAAGGCGGCGTGGCGTATTTGATGGAGGCCGAGTTCGGCGTGGTCATGCCCCGGCGCTTGCAGGTGGAGTTCTCGGGCGAGGTGCAAACCTACACCGACAACCATGGTGGTGAGATGAGCGCGCAAGACATCTGGAACCTCTTCGATACCACCTACCTGCAAGCCCCGGTGGCCGCCATGCGTTATGTGGAGCACCACTTGTTTGAGCACCCGGCGCAAAGCGGCAAAGCCCATGTGCAAGGCATCCGCATCGGTGTGGAGGTCAACGGCCAGCCCATGCTGCTCACCGGCATGGGCAACGGCCCGATTGATGCCGCAGTGCATGCGCTGCAATCGACAGGCATCCAGGTGCAGGTGCGCAGTTATGAAGAGCGTTCCACCCGCGCCAGCACCACCGCCGGTGATGCCCAGGCCTGCGCGTTTTTGGAACTGGTATCCGCCGCCGGTGGCCCGGAACGCTTTGGCGTGGGCATGGACACCAACATCGTCACCGCTTCGGTCAAGGCGCTGCTCAGCGGGGTGAACCGCTTGGGCTTGGCTGAGGGTGTGGTGTTGGAGAGTGAGGCGGCTTGAGGGGCTGGCTGAGTCCGTCTGTGCTCGCGCAGATGAAGATGCCTCCGGCATCAGGGCGAACTATCGATCCTAGGGCGAGTACGGCAATTTCATTGATCGCCAGCTCTGCAAAGTTACCTGGCGAGCCAGTAGGCGATTTATGTTCTATTGGCCTATAGCCCATGTGAAATATGAGAAAGATGCTATTAAATCAGGATTAATTGATGGCTTTTACCGTACCCGCTGTGGTGACTGCGGGTACGACTGATTTGTGGTCTTCTCCTGCAAGTACCGTGGAGTCTGTCCGTCGTGAAATACCCCGGGTATGGCAGAGATGGCGGCGAACCTGAGCAATCACGTTTTCCACGTCTGAGGGTGTGCCTGAGGTGGCGCTGCAAGGCCATCAATGACCGAGAGTTCGCCAACGCAGTCGCCCGCCCGCAAACGCACCAGCGGACGCGCCACCGTTGGCTCCAGGCAGACCATCAATTCACCCTTCAGGATCATCAAAATGTTGTCATTGACATGCTGCGGGTCCAGCAAGATGTGCCCGGCTTCGAGGGAAAGCTCATGGCCCGCATGGAGTTCTGGTGCAAGCAACGCCAAGTCCACGTGCTCGAACAGGGGTGCGCCGGACAACACGCCTGACCACAGGTCGATCCCGAAGTCATCGATATCCATAGGAGTACCCCTTCAACGACTCATTGTTTGGCGCATCATCTTACTCGCCTGCTTTCTCGACAAGGGGGCGGGTTCAAGGGTGGGGCGTGACCTTCGGTCTGGCCCTCCTGTTGGCTGTCCACGCCCTCCCCCCGTGCCGGTCAGAATGTGGTGATCACCGTCACCCCTGTAGCCTCAAACTTGTCCATGCCCATCAGCGCTTCAATGGACTGCTCCAAATTGATGGTTTTGCCAATCAGTTTTTCAGGCGCAAGCTTGCCCGTTTGCAGCATCGCCATCATCGCGCCGTAACGGTGCGCCTGCATGCCGTGGCTGCCCAGGATTTCGAGCTCGTGGCCGATAACCTTGCTCATCGGGATGGCAGGCGTGCTGTTTTCTGCCAGCATGAGCCCGACCTGAATGTGTTTGCCGCGCTTGCGCAGATTGCTGATCGAATTGAAGCAGGTGGTGGGGTGGCCGAGCGCATCCAGGGACACATGGGCGCCGCCTTGGGTGATCTCGGTCACCGCTTCCACCACGCTGGCCACCTTGGTTGCGTTCACGCCAGCGACCGCGCCCAAGGCTTTGGCCAGGGCCAGCTTCTCGTCCGAAATGTCGATGGCCACCACGTTGGCCCCGATCGCGTTGGCGATCATGATGGCCGACAGGCCCACGCCGCCGCAGCCATGCACCGCCACCCACTGCCCGGCAGACACTTTGCCCTGATCGACGATGGCGCGAAAGGAGGTGACAAAGCGGCAGCCCAGGCTGGCGGCGGTGGCAAAGTCCAGCGACTCGGGCAAGCGCACCAGGTTGATGTCGGCCTGGTGGATGCCCACGTATTGGGCAAACGAGCCCCAGTGGGTGAAGCCAGGTTGAAACTGGTGGTCACAGACCTGGTGGTTGCCGGAATGGCACTCGGGGCAGGCACCACAGCCCGCCACAAAGGGCACCGTCACCCGGTCGCCAATCTTCCAGCGCGTCACGCCTTTACCCACAGCCTCGATGATGCCGGCCAACTCGTGACCGGGCACATGGGGCAGCACGATGTCGGAGTCATGCCCAACCCAGCCATGCCAGTCGCTGCGGCAAACCCCGGTAGCCATCACCTTGACGACGACGCCGTGCGTTTCTGGCGTAGGGTCTGGGACATTCTGGAGTTGCGGTGGGGCAAAAAAGGCTTCGTAAACAACGGCTTTCATAGGGGCTTCCTTATCCTGAAAAGGGCAAATAAATGGGCGAAGGGAATCTGATCCTTGCAAAAGGATTATGAAGTTTTGATCAGAAATTGCCTTTCTTTTTCCTCCTCAAAATGCATATTTTTTAGCTTGCCCTTTCTTCATCAAACTTACTTTTGCAAGAATTCACCAAAATGACTGAAATAGACAAGGTAGATGCCGATATTCTGGATCGCCTGCAACGTGATGGCCGCCTGTCCAATGCCAAACTCGCCGAGCAGATTGCACTGAGCGAAACGCCTTGCTGGCGGCGTGTGAAACACCTGGAGGAACAGGGCGTGATCGGCGGCTATCAGGCCATATTGGACCGCCGCAAACTGGGCCTCGGGGTGATGGCTTTTGTGCAGATCGTTTGTACGCAGCACGGCGAAGAAGTGACGGCGGAGTTTGAAAAAGTCATTCAGGGCTGCCCCAATGTGCTGACCTGCCACAACACGACGGGCGAGGCAGATTTTCTGCTGCAGGTGGTTGCCAAGGACCTGGATGACTACAGCCGTTTCGTGGACAAGGTGCTGAGAAAGCTGCCAGGCGTGTCAAGCATTCGTTCCAATTTGTCGTTGCGGGAATTAAAAGCGTCGAATCGTTTGCCGGTGGCTGACCTGTTTGGTGGGTGATCCGTGCAGGTGGGTGGGTAGCCCGACATCGCCCAGAGCCTGCATGTCGCCATGCCCCATGGTGCCGGAGTCTGCCGCGTTTGTGTACCAAATCAGCCTGTAGCCATTGTTTAATATTGACTTGAAGCTAGATAATTTATAGCAATTTGCAAGGCTGATGGCTAGGCAGAAGGCATGGTCCAAATGCTCCGTGCCATGCAAGCCAGCGGCTTCTGCGTCGACATCGGTGAATTTGGCGTGATTGAGTGCAGGCGTGGATATGACGTCCAGCGACCGCCATGTTAGGTGGCCAGCGACTTGAGACAGACATTGAACTCGCTTTCCACAAAGGCGACTGTAATGGGCTGGCGCTCAAGCGATGCGCGCACAAGCTGGGTTGTGTAAAGGCCGGAGTGGGGTTTCCACTTGGCCTCAGTACGGGGAACGGAAGCAACCCATTCAATGCGGAGAACATACTCGGAATTGACAGGGTCGTCGGAGTTCTCCCACATGTGATTCCATTTCTAAATCATCCGTGTCGTTGTTACTTCGCTTTGTCGTGCTAAAGCACTGTCTGCAGCTTCGCGCCTAGACACAAATGATTTGGAAATGGAATGAGATGCAATAAGGTACCAGCACTCCGGGGGTTACGTCAGCGCGGCAGCTGGGGTGGTGGTGTGAGCAAATGTGCCGCCTGAACTATAGCCTCACTGGGCGGCACATCTGAAGGGCTTATCCTGCTGCACCACGGCCCCCCCAACCGCATGTCCATTCGCCAACCACGGCTCCCTGGGTTCATGGCAGCCAGCAGAAAGACAAAACTGCTTTCATCCATCAAGTCACCCCTTCTGGGGCGGGTATTATAAGAAAAACTGGCTTCTAGTAGATCGTTTCATTAAAACAAATACATATCAAGCCACACCGAGGTCAAACTTGTTCCAGCGAAACACTACAGGCGAAGCGTTGATCTCTGCGATACCCTTGTGGATGCGTTGTT
>CAIOAQ010000153.1 GCA_903856025.1 uncultured beta proteobacterium | reverse complement strand
GCTGGAGCCTTAGCAGTGACATCCTTGGCTGCAGGTTCCTTGACCGCTTTTGCAGTGTGCTTTGTCGCAGCCACTGGTGCAGGCGCACTTGCAGCAGCGGGAGCAGCCTCTTTGGATGCCGCTGGAGCTTGTGCAAAAGACACGGCAGCAACGCCAGAAAACAACACGGTAGCAATCAGGGTTTTAATATTGGTCATGATAAAAATTACTCTCTAGGCAACAGTCGCATGTGCTCCGACTGCCATGAGCGAGCCTGAATTTCGTTCGGGCTTGAACCTATAACGTAGGGTTTACCCGCGGGTTGACGGCAGATACTTTTCTTTACACAGTGACCCGATTGGATAGGCCCCGTTTATGTATAGGTTTGGGTATCGGCCAACCAGTTGACGCGTCAATAATGGCGTGCCCTTGTAAGTTCGACACTACTCCGATCGACACCCCATCTATCAGTGCCTGACGGCCAAAAAGACATTCAATTCAATGTGTCACTACGAAAAGAAAATAAACGCCTAAGCTGGTTTATCTCACGGTAGCCAGACGAACGATGGCCGCGCAGGTTTCTAACTTGAGGTTTTTTAATTCTGGAGCGCTGCTCTGTTGGCTTGTCAGGTACAACGACATTCCCTGCATTTGCCCGGCGATCAATGCGCCCCGAAGTTCGCACAGTTCAGTAGAAAAATCTGGTGACAGGATACGAACAAGGTTGCGAAAGCTCTTTCGGATACGGGTGAGTATCTTGCCCAAAATTTCCGCCGCATAGGGATTGTGCAGTGACAGTGCCCATAGTTCACGAAACATGCCATTGGACGTGGGTTGACTCAAGTCATCCAGGAAGGTATGAATAATGACTTCAAATTGCTGCACCTGGAGTCGGCCACCGTCCAGGACCGAATGGGCATCTACCGTGGCCTGGTAGTTGGCCAATGCTTGCAAGAGCAAGGCCTCCAGCAGGGCGTCTTTGCTAGGGTAATAGTGCTGCACGTTGGACAGGCTAACCCCCAATCGCGCAGCAACACCACGCATGGACAGCCCCGCGTACCCTTCGGTAGCGAAGATCAGTTTTGCCGTTTCCAGAATGGCGCGCGCACGCTCATGTCCTTTGCCGGTGGTGTCAGACGCCTTGTTGTGCAAATGCGTATCAGCAGTCGTGTTCATCTGATTTGAAATCTTTTGGTCTTTTAAGAGGGAAAGCCGCATTGTAGGTCGATTGACCTACAATTAGAACATTAGGTCATGCGACCTATATTTAAACCGGCGCCGCGCAGGCCTCTGACTTTCTATCTTTTCACAGGAATTTCCATGATCCCACGGAATTTGTATAACGCAGACCACGAAAGTTTCCGCGACGCGCTGCGCCGATTTACCGAGGCCGAAATCGCTCCCCACCACACTCACTGGGAAGAGCAAGGTTATGTGGACCGAGCGCTGTGGCTTAAGGCTGGGGCTTCGGGCTATCTGTGTCCCACCATGCCCGAGGAGTATGGTGGTGTGGGTGTGGACGAGTCGTACAGCGCCATCGTATTGGAAGAGCTGGGACGCATTGGTGCCTCAGGCCCCGGCTTTACCTTGCACTCCGACATCGTTGCCCCCTACATCCTGCACAACGGCAGCGAATTCCTGAAGGCCAAATATTTGCCCAAAATGGCCACTGGCGAAATGATTGGTGCCATCGCCATGACCGAACCAGGCGCTGGCTCGGACCTTCAAGGCGTGAAGACCACCGCGGTGAAAGACGGTGAGGACTACATACTGAACGGCTGTAAAACCTTCATCACCAACGGTTGGCTATGCGACCTGGTGATTGTGGTGGCCAAGACCAGTTTGACGGAGGGCTCCAAAGGCATCAGCCTGTTTGTGGTGGACACCAGCATGGCAGGATTTACCAAGGGCAAGCGTTTGCACAAAATGGGCATGAGCGCGCAAGATACATCGGAGCTGTTCTTTGACAATGTACGTGTGCCCGTTGCCAATCTGCTGGGTGAAGAGGGCCGTGGCTTTGCCTACCTAATGCAAGAGTTGCCATGGGAACGCCTGCAAATCGCCATCTCTGCCGTTTCCACCGCACGCGCTGGGTTGGAGTGGACAGTGCAATACGCGCGC
Source organism: uncultured beta proteobacterium (assembly GCA_903856025.1). Taxonomy (GTDB): domain Bacteria; phylum Pseudomonadota; class Gammaproteobacteria; order Burkholderiales; family Burkholderiaceae_C; genus Rhodoferax. The sequence goes on along the minus strand of CAIOAQ010000153.1, from coordinate 6,508 downwards.
GACCGCAAAGCATTTGGTAAACCCATCATCAGCCTGCAAACCGTGGCCCACACGCTGGCTGAAATCAAGACCGAAATCGAAGTCACACAGACTTTCGTGGACCGCTGCATTGAAGAGAAAGTAGCCGGCAAGCTCGACGCTGCAACCGCCTCCATGGCCAAGTACTGGGCCAGCGAGATGCAGTTTCGTATGCTGGACAAGTGCGTGCAGTTGCATGGTGGCTATGGCTATATGCACGAATACCCTATCGCCCGCGCCTGGGCCGACGCCCGTGTTGCGCGGATCTACGGTGGCACCAACGAGATCATGAAAGAACTGATCGCCCGTTCACTCTAAATTCAAAGGAAAACACATGGAAGCCTATATTTACGATACCGTGCGCACGCCCCGCGGCAAGGGAAAGAAGGACGGCTCTTTGCATGGCGTCACGCCACTAGAGCTGTCGGCCACCACACTGCGCGCCCTACGCGAGCGCAACCACCTTGACACCAAGTTGGTGGACGATGTGGTGCTCGGCTGCGTCTCCCCGGTGGGTGAGCAAGGTGCCTGTATTGGCCGTGTCGCCACCTTGGCCGCAGGCTATGACGAAAGCGTCTCTGGCGTGCAGATCAATCGCTTTTGTGCCTCCGGACTAGAGGCCGTGAACATGGCTGCTGCACAAGTGATGTCCGGCCAATGCGAACTGACGATTGGCGGCGGCGTGGAGTCCATGTCGCGCGTCACCATGGGGTCCGACGGCGGAGCCTGGCCGGTCGATCCTCGCGCAGCGTTCAAGACTTACTTCACACCCCAAGGCGTGTCTGCAGACGTGATTGCCACCCAATCCGGTTACAGCCGCCAGGACGTGGACGCTTACGCGGTCGAGAGTCACCGCCGGGCCTGCGCTGCCGTCAAGGCCGGCTACTTCGCCAGGTCCATCGTGCCGGTCGTAGACCTGAACGGCTTGCTGATCTGCGATCGTGACGAAACCATTCGGCCCCAGACCACACTAGAGTCGCTCTCTACGCTCAAGGCCTCTTTCGTCGAAATGGGAGAAAAATTTGGCTTTGACGCAGTCATTCGCCAACGCTACCCTGCGATGGAGCGGGTGAACCACGTGCACCACGCGGGTAACAGCTCAGGCATCGTGGACGGCGCGGCCGCCGTGCTGATTGGCAACAAGGCCATTGGCGAGCGCACCGGTATGAAGCCACGTGCCCGCATCCGCTCGTTCGCCACCATCGGCTCAGAGCCATCCATCATGCTGACCGGCCCCAGTTTTGCAGCTGAGCGGGCGTTGAAGCGCGCCGGCATGAAGGCCAGCGACATCGACTTGTTTGAGCTCAACGAAGCCTTCGCCTCTGTGGTGATGCGTTTCATGGAAGTCATGAACGTGTCGCACGACAAGATGAACGTCAATGGTGGGGCTATTGCCATGGGCCACCCCCTGGGTGCCACCGGTGCCATGATTTTGGGCATTCTGCTCGATGAGCTGGAGCGCCGCGACCAGTCCACCGGCCTGGCGACGCTGTGCGTTGGCGCTGGCATGGGTATTGCCACCATCATTGAACGCGTTTGAGGAACACACCATGATCAATTACCAACTCGACGAACAAGGCATTGCCACCCTGACCTGGGACATGCCCGGACGCAGCCAAAACGTCATGAACGGTGACAGCGCGGCAGCACTCTACGCCATGATCGACAAGGTCATCAAGGACGATGCCGTCAAGGGCATCTTAATGACATCAGCCAAGGCAGATTTCTTCGCCGGTGGCGACCTGGAGTGGCTTCTGGCCGCTACCGAAGCCGCGCCCTTGCAGTCCTTCGTATCTGATCTGCACCGCAATCTGCGCTTGTTGGAAACCTGCGGCAAACCCGTGGCCATGGCACTGCCCGGTTCAACCCTGGGTGGAGGATTGGAAATCGCGCTGGCTGGCCACTACCGCGTGGCGGCAGACAACACCAAAGCCCGTTTCGGTCTACCCGAAGTCACCCTGGGGCTGCTGCCCGGTGGCGGTGGCACACAGCGCCTGCCGCGCCTAGTGGGCATCCAGAACGCATTGCCGTTGCTGTTGGAAGGCAAGAAGCTCAAGACCGCAGAGGCCCTGAAGCTGGGCATCCTCAACGCTGTCGTTCCCGCAGGCACCGAAGTGGCAATCGCACGCGAGTGGCTGCTGTCTCAGACCGGCGCGGTGCAGCAGCCTTGGGATATGAAAGGTTTCAAAATCCCTGGCGGCGGCGTCAGCAGCCCAGCAGTGCAACAGTTGTTCACCGTCAGCAACGCCATGGTGCGCGCCAAAACGTTTGGAAATTACCCTGCCCCGGTCAACATCCTGTCCTGTGTCTATGAAGGGCTCATCACCGACATTGACACCGGCCTAAAGACAGAAACTCGCTACTTTGTGAACTGCGTCTTGAGCCCGGTGGCCAAGAACATGATTCGCACCCTGTTCTTCAGCATGGGTGAAGCCAACAAGCTGGTCTCACGCCCGAAAGATGTGCCGCAGCAGAAATACGCCAAAGTCGGCATCTTGGGCGCGGGCATGATGGGTGCCGGCATTGCGTACGTGACGGCCAAAGCTGGCATCACTGTGGTGCTGATCGACATGAGCCAGGAATCGGCCGAGCGCGGCAAGGACTATTCCAGGAAGTTGTTGGACAAAACGGTAGCGCGTGGCCAGATGACGCAGGACATGGCCGATGCCATGCTGGCGCGCATTGTCCCCACCACCGACTACACCTTGCTGGACGGCGCCGAGATGGTCATTGAAGCTGTGTTTGAAGACCGTGGCATCAAGGCCGATGTGACCAAAAAGAGTGAGGCTGTGATTGCCTCCAACGCCATCTTCGCCTCCAACACCTCGACCCTGCCTATCACCGGCCTGGCCAAGGCCAGCGAACGTCCAGCCAACTTCATTGGACTGCACTTCTTCTCTCCGGTAGACAAGATGCCGTTGATCGAAGTCATCATGGGAAAGCAAACCAGTCAGGAATGTCTGGCACGTTCACTGGACTACATCAACGCCGTGGGCATGACGCCTATCGTGGTCAACGACTCACGTGGTTTCTACACCAGTCGCTGCTTCTCCACGTATGTGCTTGAAGGCATGGCCATGTTGGCCGAGGGTGTGAAGCCTGCATTGATCGAAAACGCAGGTCTGCAAGCAGGCATGCCGGTAGGCCCCCTGGCATTGACCGACGAAGTCAGCGCCGAACTGGTCTACAAAATTGACAAGCAGACACAAAGCGATCTGGGCGAGGCTTACAAGGCACCGGCTGGCATGGCAGCGGTGCAGAAGATGGTGGAACTGAGCCGCATTGGCAAGAAGGCCGGCCAGGGCTTTTACGACTACCCCGAAGGTGGAAAGAAGTGTTTGTGGACTGGTTTGGCAGCGCAGTTCCCGGTGGCAACACAACAGCCTGCCTTGGACGAACTGGTGCAACGTCTGATCAATATCCAATCGCTGGAGACCGCCCGTTGCATGGAAGAAGGCGTGCTCACAACGGCACGCGATGCCGACGTGGGCTCGGTGCTGGCCTGGGGTGTGCCGCCTTTCCGCGGGGGCACTATCGGACAGATCCACACTGTGGGCGTAGCGACGTTTGTGCAGCAATGCGATGCTTTGACCGTTAAATTCGGTGAGCGGTTCACGCCAACAAAGACGCTGCGCGACATGGCAGCCAAGGGCGAGGCGTTTTACGCGCGTTAATTCTCAGGCTGTGTTAGGTAAGGCTTTGGGCGCACGGGCAACACCGCCTGCGCGCCCTTTTTTTGAACATTTTGGAGTCAAAGTCATGGGCGTTCTATCGGGTGTGCGCATTGCCGAAATTGCGGGTATTGGGCCACCCCCTTCTGCGGCATGTTGTTGGCCGACATGGGCGCAGATGTTATTTTGGTGGAGCGGAACATCGCAAAAGTTGGCGGCCCGACCGACCTCGGCTCCAATAACATTGCGCACCGTGGCAAGAGCTCACTCGCCTTGGACCTTAAAGGTCCAAATGCGATTGAAGCCGCGATCAAGCTGATCGATGGAGCCGATTGCCTGATCGAGGGCATGCGCACCGGTGTGATGGGACGTCTGGGTCTGGGGCCAGATGTGTACATTCAGCGCAACCCACGCTTGATCTATGGCCGCATGACCGGTACAGACTTTACCCATCAAGCAATGTAGCCATTTGGTAGCGATACGCCGCGTGCTCGGCGGCGGCTAGGATTAAGGCAATGCTGAAAAAGGTCCACCGCCGAGGGGGGCGGTGCGTTATGTAGGGATGAAGCAAACTACCCTTGCAATGGCTGCCGATCATGGCGCCGGATTCGAACAGTATCGTCGCCCCACCAAGCGTGATGTATTCCTACAGGCCATGAATGAGATCGTGCCATGGCCCCAGTTGCGCGAAGTCATCGAGCCCTACTATCGTAAAGGCGGACATCCACCGATAGGGCTGGAGCGCATGCTGCGCATGCATTTCGTGCCGCATTTGTTCAACCTGGCCGATGAGGCGTGCGAGGAAGCGCTCCTTGACAGCACCAGCCTGCGCCGCTTCGTCGGCATTGACCTAGGTCGTGAGCGCGTTCCTGCCTGTTACCCCACTCACGACAACCGATACGTCTGCAAATGGATACTGGTCTCGGTGCTGCTGATGCCACGCACCAGGCGAATGCGCTCCAGCACTTTGGACAGTTCAGCCAGGTTGGGGGCGCGCAGCTCTGCCAGCAAATCCCAACGCCCGTTGGTGTCGTGCAGGATGGCCACCCCAGGTTCACCCAGCAGGCTGGCGATCACCGCGCGGGTTTCATTGCCTTCGACCGCAATGCTCATCCAAGCGGTGATCTCGGAGGGCTTGGCATCTGGCCGCAAGCGCACGGTATAGCCGGTGATGATGCCCGCATCCTCCAGCTTGGTGATGCGGTTGGTCACGGTGCCGCGCGACACGCCCAACTTCTTGGCCAGCGTGGCCACGCTGGCGCGAGCGTCGGTGCGCATGAGCGCCAACAGTTGCTGATCGGTGGAGTCCATCATGGCATTTTGATAATTTAGAGTGGCGAAATAACAGCTTTTTGCCTAAATTTGTGCATAGTTGCCGATTTACATTGTACTCACGGCTTGAGAAACTACATCTAACAATACGGAGACTTCTCACCATGAACACAAATTACAAAATCAACACGCAATTTCTCAGCGTCCATGACGTGGTCGCCCTGGTCAGCAAACTGGGCCTGCCCACCGTGTTTGAACGCTTGGCCGACTACATCCGAACAGACTACCGCCGTTGGCCTGATTTTGAAAAATGCCCACGTGTGGCCAACCACTCCGCCGGTGGCGTGATCGAACTGATGCCCGTGTCAGACGACAAGAGTTATGCCTTCAAATTTGTCAACGGCCACCCCAAAAACACCCAGGTGGGACTGCCCTGCGTGATGGCGTTTGGCGCGCTGGCCGATGTGGAAACCGGCACACCTGAATTCCTGAGCGAACTCACCGTCAGCACCGCGCTGCGCACGGCCGCCATGTCCGCCGTGGCCGCCAAAGCGCTGGCTCGCCCCAACAGCCGCAGCATGGCGCTGATTGGCAACGGCGCGCAAAGCGAGTTCCAGGCGCTGGCCTTCCATTACCTGGCGGGCATCGAAGAAATTCGCCTGTTTGACACCGACCCGCGCGCCACTGCCAAGTTGCTGGCGAACCTGAAGCACACCACCCTGCGCCTGACGGTCTGCGCCAGCGTGGCAGAAGCCGTGCGCGGAGCCGACATCGTGACGACGGTGACCGCCGACAAAACCAATGCCACCATCCTGACCCCTGACATGATCGAGCCTGGCATGCACATCAACGGCGTGGGCGGCGATTGCCCCGGCAAGACCGAACTGCACCCCGACGTGTTGCGCCGCAGTACGGTGTTTGTCGAGTTTGAGCCGCAAACCCGCATTGAAGGAGATTTGCAGCACCTACCGGCTGATTTCGCCGTGACCGAGCTGTGGCAAGTCCTCACCGGCCAAGCCGCAGGTCGCACCGACGAACAACAAATCACCTTGTTTGACTCGGTTGGCTTTGCGCTGCAGGACTACTCTGTCCTGCGTTTTTTGCGTGACGCAGCCCGCGAGCTGGGGCTGGGTCAGCGCATCTCCCTGGTCCCGGAATTGGCCAACCCCAAAGACCTGTTTGGCATGCTCCGTCCAGCGCCCACGCTTTCAGCGGTGGTCAGCAGTCAAAACCAGCGTAAAGTCGTGTCCCATGTTGACGAACTGGTCTTGACTGCATGAATACACCAACAAACCCCGCACCCGCCATAAGCCATGTCAGTCTGATCGGCGTGCCCACCGACGTGGGTGCCGGAAGCTTAGGCTCCCGCATGGGGCCCGAAGCCCTGCGCGTGGCCGGCATTGCCCAAGCCATTGCGCAATTTGGCGTGAACGTCAAAGACTGCGGCAACCTCGCAGGCCCAGCCAACCCGTGGCAGGCTGCCGTGAACGGCTTTCGGCATCTGCCCGAGGTGGTGCAGTGGAACCAGTTGCTGCACGATGCCACCT
>CAIOAQ010000152.1 GCA_903856025.1 uncultured beta proteobacterium | reverse complement strand
CGTGATGGCATCTTCCTCGCTGATTTCGCCGTCGATGAGGACGCTGACTAAATTGGCCTTCAACGCATCGCGTTCTTTGACCAACTCATCGCTGAAAGCAGAGGACAGCAACGCAGCAGGAATGGCGAAAATACCAATGCCCATCAAGGCCAACAAAATGGTCAAGGTGCGACCAATCGGCGTCACAGGTGAAATGTCGCCATAGCCCACAGACGCCAAGGTAATCACAGCCCAATAAATGGAAGTGGGGATGTTTTCAAACTTGTCAGGCTGTGCGTCGTGTTCAAACAAATAGCCCAAGCTGGCGGTCAAAATCACCAGCAGCACCATGATGAAAGCCGAAGCACTCATCACCGGCCATTCGCGCGAGACAACTTTGAACAAAATTTGCGTGGCATCGTTGCCGCGTGTGAGTTTGAGCAATCGAGACAAACGAAACACCCGCAAAAACCGCAAGTCAAACAAGTGGTGCAAAAACACTTCTAAAAAGAAGGGCAAGATCGCCATGAAGTCAATGAAGGTTGAGGGTGAACGTGCTTGTTTGAAGCGCCCAGAAAATGCACCTTTGTAGCCAGGTTCCTCTACGCAAGAATAAATGCGCAAGCTGTACTCAACGGTGAAGATGGCCACTGCCACGGCGTCCAAAATGACAAACTGCAGATTGAGCACATATTCAATGCTTTGAACCGATTCCAGCACCACCGCAATCACGGACAGCAGCACCCAAATCGCGATAAAGATCTCGCAAATCTCAAACATTGCCCCGCCATAGGGACTAGGAAACACCAAGGCATGAATTTTTTGGCGGAAGGTGCGTTGCTTGTTCATTTCTTGGAATTCATGAAACGCTGGCACGATCACGCGAAAGAGTTTGAGAATTCGCAATAGCCTTAAAAACCGCAAGACGCGCAAGTCAATCGGAATGAAGGATTTCAAATAAAACGGCGCCACTGCCAAAAAGTCGATGATCGCAAACGGGCTGCTGACAAAGGCAAAGCGAGCCATTTTTTTGTGTTTGAACTCATCTTCTTCAGGCGCTAAGTAAAAGCGGATGATGTATTCGATGGTGAAAACGGTGACCGAAAAAATATCAAAAAAATCGAACAAGGCTTTGTGGGGTTCGAACACCGCAGGAACGTGTTCAAACACCAACGAAAACAAGTTGGCAATGATCAAAATGCTCACCCACTTGTCAATTGCCTTGTGGTAGTTGCCTGGAATGTGAGGGTCTAGCAGCCAAGAGTAGACCCATTTTCTAAAGGGCAAATTGCTGTCGATTTGAGCTTCTTCTTCCTCGCCCAAGATGGCGTGGATGTCGAGGTCTTTGATGTAGATGTTTTTTGTTTTTTCCATGACCCCGACCTCAGAAATCGAATTCGCTGACTTTGATGCTGTCGCCGCCCTTGTCGCAGACCGTTAGGCGCAACTGCATCTTGTAGTCAATCGGGTCGCTGCTCACGAGTTGCTTGGCCACATAGGGAGTGGCTGAGCCCAGCGGTGTGGCCACCAAGTTTTCCAGCACGATGGCACCTGCCGTGCTGATGTCGGCCGTGGAGCACTGGGCAATCATTTGGGGCAACTCACCTGTAAAGGGATTGCGCAAATCTTTGAGTGGCGTCTGGGTGGTCAGGTATTGGTAGCACGCTCCCCAAGTGCCAAGTGCAGGTGACGCTTGTGTATCTTGCGCATTGGGACGCTTCAAGGCGTTAGCGGGCGCTTGAATACCGCCTTTGCAGG
>CAIOAQ010000151.1 GCA_903856025.1 uncultured beta proteobacterium | reverse complement strand
TGGCCTATTTGTCATGATTTCATTGGCACTTGGCGTAGAGGGCAGTCCACTGTTCTTCAGCAGGTGGGCCTTGGCATTCACAGCCTTTGTCGGTGCCAACCTGTTTCAGTCAGGATTCACCAATTTTTGCCCCTTGGGCATCATCCTGAAGAAATTGGGTGTGCCGGAATCTTGCGCCAAGTGAGCCCGTCGCTGTGCAGCACCATTTGGTCGCTTTGGAATAATGTCTTCTTTTGGAGTACCGAATGACAGTTTTGACCAATGATGCAGCCCGCACCGATGTGCTGAACCGCTTGCGCCGCGCTGAAGGGCAGATCAGGGGCGTGCAGCGCATGATTGAAGAGGGGGAAAGCTGCCTCAAGATCGCACAGCAGTTCTCGGCGGTGCGCAAGGCACTCGACAGCACTTACATGCGCATGACGCTGTGTTTCGTGGAACAGGAAATGGACCACCATTTGCAGCCCGATGCAACGCAAAAGGCCAACCTGAGTGCCATGCTCAAAGACATGGAAACTTTGCTTGCGCGCATGAGCTGACTAATTTAAGTAAATTTAGCTTCTGGCCCCCGTAAAACATGGGTAAATAGCTATATTTATAATAGCAATTCGGCCTTGGACTCAATCACGCCACCACCCAGGCAGACATCGCCGTCATACAACACGGCGGACTGACCGGGGGTGACTGCCCACTGCGCTTGGGGAAAAGTCAGCGTGAAACCGGCATCAGGCGCGTCGTCCATGTCACACGCCGCATCGGCCTGGCGGTAACGGGTTTTGGCCGCCAAGGTCCCAGGTGTCGGTGCGCATCCTGCAACCCAGCTTGCTTGCTGGGCTGTTAATCGTGTGGACTGTAGCCAGGGGTGATCGTGGCCTTGCACCACCCATAAAACGTTCTTTTGCATGTCTTTGCGCGCTACAAACCACGGTGCGTGGTCGCCACCCCCGCGCTGTGCGCCTTTGGCTTTCAGGCCGCCTATACCCAAGCCCTGTCGTTGCCCCAAGGTGTAAAAACTCAGGCCGACGTGCTGGCCAATGGTTTGTCCCTTGTCGTTTTTGATCGGGCCCGGCTCGCGCGCGATATAGCGGTTCAGAAAATCGCGGAAGGGTCTTTCGCCAATAAAACAAATACCTGTGGAATCTTTCTTTTTGGCATTGGGCAGGCCGATCTCCAGGGCGATGCGGCGCACCTCGGTTTTTAGCAGTTCGCCCACAGGGAACAGGGTGTTGGCCAGTTGAGTCTGGTTGAGGCGATGCAGGAAGTAACTTTGGTCTTTGGTTGGATCCAGCCCTTTGAGTAATTCATGCTTCTCGGAGTCTTGGTTAAGTCGGACACGTGCGTAATGGCCTGTGGCAATTTTCTCTGCGCCCAGTCGCATTGCATGGTCAAGGAAAGCTTTGAATTTGATCTCTGCGTTGCACAAAATGTCAGGATTTGGCGTGCGACCAGCGCTGTATTCGCGCAAAAATTCGGCAAACACCCGGTCTTTGTATTCGGCAGCAAAGTTGACGTGCTCAATCTCAATGCCAATCACGTCCGCCACTGCGGCTGCGTCCAGAAAGTCCTGGCGTGATGAGCAGTATTCACTGTCATCGTCATCTTCCCAGTTTTTCATGAAGATGCCAACCACTTCATGGCCCTGTTGCTTGAGCAGCCAGGCCGTAACGGCAGAGTCCACGCCGCCACTCAAGCCGACGACCACGCGTTGGTGTTTGCTTGCCTGGTTCATGTTGATTGATTGTCGTTCATGCCCGTCAGCTGAACGATGCTGGGGTCGGTATGAATCAAGGACAACGGATAGCGCTGCCCCTGCAAATAATCTTCCAGGCATTGCACGGTCAACGGGCTGCGGTGACGCGTGGAACTGGATCGGATTTCATCGGCGCTAAGCCAAACAGTGCGTACGATGCCCTTGTCCAACTTGAGCCCGGCTTGCATTTCGCCCAAGTCGCCAGAAAAAGCAAAACGCAGGTAGGTGATGTCGTGCAATGCACCCGTTGAGCTGACAGGGCGTTGAAAGCGCGACATGTACACACCGACAAGTGCCGTCGGGGTGAATTTGTACATGGTCTCTTCCAGGGTTTCACGCGCGCAGGCGTGGACCAAGGACTCCCCTTTGTCCAAATGCCCGGCTGGATTGTTCAAACGCAGCCCTTCGGGTGTGTGCTCCTCCACAAGCAAGAATTTGCCATTTTGTTCAATGATTGCAGCCACGGTGGCGCTGGGTTTCCATCGGTTTGTCATGGTCGGATTATCAACAAAGTGGGCTGAAGGTGCCTGTCTGATGTAGATCAAAGCAATCGCGTTTTTCGTTTCGTAACTGAATGGAACTGAGGTAAGCTCAGGCGGTTTCTTGATTCATATCTATACCTAAACGAGGAGTCGCCCCATGCAAACTGGTGCAAATAGTCAAGGCTCGAGTGGCAATTCTGCCGCAGCCGGTCCCTCTGACGCGGTCAAAGTCGTGCAACGCATTGGTGTGCCGCGCGAAGTTTTCCCAGGAGAAAAGCGTGTTGCCACGGTGCCAGAAGTGGTGGAAAAGCTGATCAAACTTGGCTTTACCGTTGCCGTTGAGTCGGGCGCGGGCGATGCGGCCAATTTCAGCGATGAAGTTTACCGTGCAGCCGGTGCAGAGATCATCACAGGCGCTGCCGCACTCTGGGCCGCGTCAGACATTGTGTTCAAGGTGCGCGGTCCAACCGCCGAAGAAGTTGGTTTGCTGCGTGACGGGGGCACCCTGGTCAGTTTCATCTGGCCTGCGCAAAACCCCGACCTGTTGCAGCAACTCTCAGCCAAAAAGACGACTGTGCTGGCCATCGATGCGTTGCCGCGTACGCTGAGTCGCGCACAAAAAATGGATGCGTTGACCTCTCAAGCCGGTGTCGCCGGCTACCGCGCTGTCATTGAGGCGGCCAACGCTTTTGGCCGCTTCTTCAGCGGTCAGATCACGGCTGCGGGCAAGGTGCCGCCCGCCAAGGTCTTTATTGCGGGTGCTGGTGTTGCCGGATTGGCGGCCATTGGCACTGCTGCCAGCCTGGGTGCCATCGTTCGAGCCAATGACACCCGTGCTGAAGTGGCCGACCAGGTCGTGTCGCTCGGTGGTGAATTCGTCAAGGTCGATTATGTAGAAGAAGGCTCCGGTGGCGGTGGCTACGCCAAGGTCATGAGCGAGGGCTTCCAGCAAGCCCAGCGTGAGATGTACGCCAAGCAGGCCAAAGATGTAGACATCATCATCACCACCGCTCTGATTCCTGGAAAACCTGCACCCAAGCTCATCACCGCCGAAATGGTGAAGAGCATGAAACCCGGCAGTGTGATCGTCGACATGGCGGCTGAGCAGGGCGGCAACTGCGAGCTGACCGAGCCCGGCCAGGCGGTGGTCAAGCATGGTGTCACCATCGTAGGGTACACCGACCTGGTCTCGCGCCTGGCCAAGCAGTCGTCAACGCTGTATGCCACCAATCTGTTTCGCCTTACCGAAGAACTGTGCAAGACCAAGGACGGCGTCATCAATGTCAACATGGAAGACGAAGCCATTCGTGGCCTGACCGTCACCAAGGGTGGCAGCGTCACATGGCCAGCACCAGCGCCGAAGGTAGTTGCGGCTCCGGCAGCGGCTGCTGCAAAACCTGCAGCAGCTCCTGCGGCTAAGAAGGGCGGGCACGGACATGGTGCTGCCAGCGAACCTATGGCAGGCAGCAAGCTGGCCATCATGTTTGGTGTGGCAGCGGCCTTGTTCTGGCTGATTGGCGCTAGCGCTCCGAAAGAATTTCTGTCGCATTTCACCGTATTTGTGTTGGCGTGCTTTGTGGGCTACATGGTGGTATGGAACGTCAAACCCGCCTTGCATACGCCGCTGATGAGCGTTACTAACGCCATCAGCAGCATTATTGCGATTGGTGCGTTGGTGCAGGTTTCACCAATGAGCGAGGCGCTAGGTCGACCCAACGATCTAATTAGTTGGGTGGCAGCGGCGGGCATTGTGCTCACTTCCATCAATATGTTCGGCGGTTTTGCCGTCACCCAGCGCATGCTGGCCATGTTCCGCAAATAAAGGAGAAGACTGATGTCTGCAAGTTTAGCCACGGTCTCCTATATCGGAGCCACGATTCTTTTTATCTTGAGCCTGGGCGGTTTGTCCAACCAGGAAACCTCGCTACGCGGCAACCTCTACGGCATGATTGGCATGACGCTGGCGGTGCTGGCAACGGTGTTTGGACCGCAGGTCACTGCTGCCGGATTGCCGTGGATTATTGCCGCCATGTTGGTCGGGGGCGCCATTGGACTTTATGCCGCGCGTACGGTTCAAATGACGCAAATGCCCGAATTGGTGGCTTTGATGCACAGCATGGTGGGCTTGGCTGCGATGCTGGTGGGGTTTGCGACCTACGTTGATCCAGAGGCGACCAAGGGCGTGGTCGGCGCTGCGAAGTCAATTCACGAAATGGAGATATACATTGGCATTTTGATCGGCGCGGTCACATTCTCTGGCTCCATCGTCGCGTTTGGCAAGCTATCTGGCCGCATCGGTGGTAATCCGCTGCTGCTGCCAGGGCGGCACTGGCTGAATTTGGTTGGCTTGCTGGTAGTGATCTATTTTGGTCGGGCTTTCTTGCAAGAAGGTTCTGGCATGACACCTCTGATTGTGATGACTGTCATCGCTTTGCTGTTTGGTATCCACATGGTGATGGCCATTGGTGGCGCGGACATGCCGGTGGTGGTGTCGATGCTTAACAGTTATTCCGGTTGGGCTGCTGCGGCAACCGGCTTCATGTTGTCAAACGATTTGTTGATCGTGACCGGTGCCTTGGTCGGCTCCAGTGGAGCGATTTTGTCTTACATCATGTGCAAGGCCATGGCACGCAGTTTTATCAGCGTGATTGCTGGTGGCTTTGGTACCGCCAGTGCGGCACCGAAACCGGCTGGAGACGCTGCGCAACCTGCTGGAGAGGTGGTCCCGGTGAATGCTACAGAAACAGCAGAGCTGTTGCGCGAAGCAAAGAGTGTGGTGATTGTTCCCGGCTATGGCATGGCCGTGGCGCAGGCGCAGCACACGGTGTACGAGATCACTAAGTTCTTGCGTGAAAAAGGCGTCAATGTGCGTTTTGGCATCCACCCGGTGGCGGGGCGTATGCCGGGCCATATGAATGTGCTGCTGGCTGAAGCGAAGGTACCCTACGATATCGTGTTCGAAATGGATGAGTTGAATGACGACTTCCCCAAAACCGATGTGGTGATGGTGATTGGTGCCAACGACATCGTTAACCCTGGCGCACAAGACGATCCGACCAGTCCGATTGCGGGCATGCCCGTGCTTGAGGTCTGGAAGGCCAAAACTTCTATCGTCATGAAGCGCAGCATGGCTTCGGGTTACGCAGGTGTGGACAACCCATTGTTTTACAAAGAAAACAACCGCATGCTGTTTGGCGATGCCAAGAAAATGCTGGATGAAGTCCTGACGGTGCTCAGAGCCTGATTGCGCTTTTCAGATAGGCCTGGCGTGCCAGGTTTGAAATTTTTCAAAGCCCCCAAAGTCTCGATTGGATTTTGGGGGCTTTTTCCATTTCTCATTAGGGAAAACACAGCTTACACAACCTGACAAATCATCGAAAATCCCCCTTAATTTCATCACTTGGAGTGTTAGACATGACCGATCGCATTTGGCTGAGCAGTTATCCTGAAGGTGTTCCCGCTGACATAGATGTCAATCGCTACGCATCCATGGTGGACATGATGGAGGAATCCTTCAAGAAATTTGCCAGCCGCAGCGCTTACAGCTTCATGGGCAAGGAGATCAGCTACAAACAGGTTGATGAACTCAGTCAGACTTTTGGTGTTTACCTGCAGGGCTTGGGTTTAACCAAGGGCGATAGGGTTGCGGTCATGATGCCCAACGTGATGCAATACCCGATTGCTGTGGCAGGCATCATGCGAGCGGGCTACACACTGGTCAACGTCAACCCCTTGTACACCGCTCGCGAGTTGGAACATCAACTGAAAGATTCGGGGGCCAAAGCCATTGTCATTCTCGAGAATTTTGCAGCCACACTGCAAAAATGCATAGCAGCCACGCCCGTCAAGCACGTGGTGCTGTGCGCTATGGGGGACCAGCTAGGGCTTCTTAAAGGTGCCCTGGTGAACTACGTGGTGCGCAATGTCAAAAAAATGGTGCCAGATTTCAACCTGCCTAACGCAGTGCGCTTCAACGCAGCCATTGCGAAAGCCACCAGTGGCGCGTTGAAAAAAGTCTCTCTTAAACCTGATGATGTAGCTGTGCTTCAGTACACCGGTGGTACCACTGGTGTGTCCAAAGGGGCTGTCTTATTGCAGCGCAACCTGGTTGCGAACCTGTTGCAGTCAGATGCCTGGTTTCAACCTGCCCTGAAGAAAGTTCCAGAGTCTGAACAAATTGTGTCGGTCTGCGCTTTGCCGCTGTACCACATTTTTGCTTTTACCGTGAACATGATGCAATCCATGCGCATGGGCGGTAAATTGATACTGATCCCTAATCCGCGCGATTTTCCGGCGGTACTCACCGAGTTGTCGAAACACAAAATTCACGTTTTCCCAGCGGTTAACACCTTGTTCAACGGGCTGGCCAACCACCCAGATTTCAGCAAAGTTAATTGGAGAAATCTGCTGGTTTCGGCTGGTGGCGGGACAGCGGTGCAAAGTGCGGTGGCAAAGATCTGGTTTGAAAAGACAGGATGTGCCATTTGCGAGGGGTATGGTCTGAGCGAGACTTCACCCATTGCAACATCCAACCCCATCACAGTGACCGAATATTCCGGTTCTATAGGCGTGCCTATTTCGAACACCTGGCTCAAAT
>CAIOAQ010000150.1 GCA_903856025.1 uncultured beta proteobacterium | reverse complement strand
ATGATGCGGTGGTCGTAGCTCATGGCAAAGTAGTTCATTGGACGCACCACCACTTGGCCGTTTTCAACCATCGCACGGTCTTTGGTGGCGTGCACACCCAGAATCGCGCTGTGTGGCGGGTTGAGGATGGGCGTAGACATCATGGAACCAAAAGTACCCCCATTGCTGATGGAGAACGTGCCGCCGGTCATTTCTTCCATGCCCAGTTTGCCGTCGCGCGCCTTGGTACCAAATTCAGCGATCTTTTTTTCGATGTCAGCAAAGCTCATTTGGTCCGCATTGCGCAGAATAGGCACCACCAGGCCACGGGGTGAACCCACCGCAATACCGATGTCAAAGTAGCCGTGGTAGACGATGTCATTGCCATCCACCGACGCATTGAGCACCGGGAATTTCTTCAGAGCATGCACCGCAGCCTTGACAAAGAAGCTCATGAAGCCCAGCTTCACGCCATGTTCTTTCTCAAAACGATCCTGCATGCGCTTGCGCATGTCCATCACCGGTGCCATGTTGATCTCATTGAACGTGGTCAGGATGGCGTTGGTGGATTGGGACTGCAACAGGCGCTCAGCGACCCGGGCGCGCAGGCGGGTCATGGGCACGCGCTGTTCCGGGCGACCGGCCAACTGGTCAGCCAAGCTACTTGCAGGCGATGCAACCTGAGGCAATAACTGGGCTGTAGCCCTCGCTGGCATTGCGGGAGCAGCTACAACTTTAGGTGCAGCCACCGCCGCCAGCACATCACCCTTGGTGACGCGTCCATCTTTGCCTGACCCTGCGACAGAACCTGCAGCGAGGTGGTTGTCAGCCATCAGCTTGGCAGCTGCGGGCATGGCCACACCAGCCATGGTGTTGCCAACAGGTGCGGCCGAAACTGTGGGTGCGGCAGCCGTGGCCATTGCGGCCACCACCGGCGCCACCGGCGCCGCCGCACCAGCGACGGCTTCGGTATCAATGCGCGCGATGAGTTGATCTGCTGCGACCGTGCTGCCATCAGGCTGCACGATTTCAATGATCACACCGGCTGAGGGCGCGGGAACTTCCAGCACCACCTTGTCGGTTTCGACATCAATCAGGATTTCATCCACAGCGACAGCGTCGCCGACTTTTTTCTTCCACTGCAACAGGGTGGCTTCGGCCACGGATTCCGACAGTTGCGGGACTTTGACTTCTACGATTGCCATAACAATTCTTTCAAAAATAATCTTGAGGGGTTTGTGGCAGGCCAAGCGCTGGCCACAAAAGGTTCATTCGGTGTAACCGTCTTACTTCGCTAATACAAAACCCTTGAGCTTGCCAAACGCACCGTCGACCAGTGCTTTTTGCTGCTCTTGGTGCAGGTGCGAATAACCAACCGCGGGCGAAGCGGAAGCGGTCCGACCGGAATAACCCAGCTTTTGCCCATCAAGCATGTTTTCATGGATGTAGTGCTGCACAAAGAACCAGGCCCCCTGGTTTTGTGGCTCATCTTGCGTCCAAACCACCTCGGTGGCATTGGGATACTTTTTGAGCTCGGTGGCGAACGCTTTGTGAGGGAAGGGATAGAGCTGTTCCACGCGCAGGATGGCCACATCATCCAAGCCTTTTTCCTCGCGCTTTTTGGACAAGTCATAGAACACCTTGCCAGAGCAGACCACTACACGCTTGACCTTGTCGGCTTTCAAGACCTTTTGCTCAGGAATGATGGTCTGGAAGCAGCCTTTGGTGAACTCAGCCATCGGCGAGGCTGCATCCTTGTGGCGCAACAGCGACTTCGGCGTAAAGATCACCAACGGTTTGCGCAGGTTGCGGACCATTTGGCGACGCAACACGTGGAAAATCTGGCTGGCGGTGGTGGGTTGAACCAACTGCATATTGGTGTCAGCCGCCAACTGCATGAAACGCTCCACACGGGCTGAAGAGTGTTCCGGGCCCTGGCCTTCGTAGCCATGCGGCAACATCATGGTCAGCCCATTCACACGGCCCCATTTGACTTCACCCGAGGCAATGAACTGATCAATCACCACCTGCGCGCCATTGGCAAAGTCGCCAAACTGGGCTTCCCAGATCACCAGCGTGTTGGGATCATTCGAGGCGTAGCCATATTCAAAGCCCAGCACCGCTTCTTCCGACAGGATGGAGTCGATGACGGTGAAGGATGCCTGATTTTCAGCCACATTCTGCAAGGCCACATAGGTGCCCACATCCCATTTTTCACGGCTTTGGTCATGAATGACCGCATGGCGGTGGGTAAACGTGCCCCGCCCGCAGTCTTCACCGCTCAGTCGCACCGGGTAACCACTGGCCACCAAAGAGGCAAATGCCATGTGTTCACCCATGCCCCAGTCCACCGGAATGTCGCCACGACCCATGGCAGCGCGGTCGTCGTAGACCTTTTTAACCAGCGGGTGCGGCGTCACACTTGACGGGATGGTGGTGATTTTTTCAGCCAAACGCTTCCATTCCGCCATGGGAATGGCCGTATCACCCGCATCGGTCCACTTTTTACCCAGGAACGGCGACCAATCGACGGCGTATTTGCTCTTGAAGTTGGTCAACACCGGATCCACCGTGTGTTTACCAGCATCCATGGCGGCGCGGTAAGCTTTGACCATGTCGTCACCCAGCGTGGCTCCCAAGCCTTGGGCTGCCAGTTTGTCGGCGTAAAGCCTACGGGTACCGGGGTGAGTCGCAATTTTTTTGTACATCAGCGGCTGCGTCAGCGCCGGGGTGTCTTGTTCGTTGTGGCCGAGCTTGCGGAAACAAATGATGTCCAGCACCACGTCTTTGCGGAATTCCATGCGGTATTCCAGCGCCCACTGCATCGCCATCACCACGGCTTCCGGATCATCACCGTTCACGTGCATCACAGGCGCTTCCACACCCTTGACGATGTCGGTACAGTACAGGGTCGAGCGGTAGTCGCGCGGATCAGACGTTGTAAAACCAATCTGGTTGTTGATGATCAGGTGAACCGTACCTGCGGTGGTGTAACCACGGGTTTGCGCCAGCGCCAGGGTTTCCTGGTTGACACCTTGACCGGCAAAAGCCGCATCGCCATGCACCAGCACCGGCAACACTTGGCGGCCAGTCGGGTCCGCGCGGCGGTCCATGCGGGCACGCACAGAACCTTCGACCACCGGGTTCACAATTTCCAGGTGTGACGGGTTGAACGCAAGACTCAAGTGCACAGGACCGCCGGGAGAGGTGACGTCAGAACTGAAACCCTGGTGGTACTTCACGTCACCCGCAGGCAGTTCTTCAGGTGCCGTGTGGTCAAACTCGGCAAACAGATCGGCGGGCAACTTACCCAGTGTATTCACCAACACATTCAGACGACCCCGGTGGGCCATGCCAATCACGATCTCCTGGATGCCCAAGCCACCAGCTTGCTGAATCAGCTGATCCATGGCGGCAATGAAACTTTCGCCACCCTCAAGGGAAAACCGCTTCTGCCCCACGTACTTGGTGTGAAGAAAACGCTCCAGCCCTTCGGCAGCAGTCAGTCGGTCAAGGATGTGCTTTTTCTGGTCGGTATTGAAATTGGGCTTGCTGCGTACGCTTTCAAGCCTTTGCTGCCACCAACGCTTTTGCGTTTGGTCGGTCAGGTACTGGTACTCGGCACCAATGGAGCCGCAATAGGTTTCACGCAAGGCATTGAGCAACTCGCGCAACGGCATCTTGTCTTTGCCGAAAAAAGTATTGCTGGTATCAAACACCGTTTCGAAATCAGCATCCTTGAACCCATAGAACGCAGGATCGAGTTCTGGAATATCGCGCCGTTCGGTTCGCTTTAAAGGATCGAGATCAGCCCAACCTGCACCCACATTGCGATAAGCAGCGATCAGTTGCTGGGCCGATGTACGTTTGCGACCCATTTCGCTGTCAACGCTCGCCATGACAACCTTGGTGCCACCGGCTTTAGCGCGCTGGGCAAATGCATCAATCACAGGTTGATGCGGCACGTCTTTGGCGTTGGATCCATCTACCGCAGGGACATGCTGCATGGCATCGAAGTACTCGCGCCAGGTATCTGGCACGCTGCCCGGATTGGCCAGATAGTTTTCGTACATCTCTTCGACGTACGGAGCGTTCCCACCAAAAAGGTAGGTGTTCGCCTGATAGGCTTGGTAAACCGTGTTGGTTTCACTCATGTTTCGCTGACTTTCATTTCCCTTGGGGAAACTTTAGCTGGTTAAAGCTGATTGTTGATTAACCTCCCGCGTCACGGCTTAACCGTTTGGCGGATGCGACAGTGGCGTTGGAAGGGCCGATGCGAAAAAGGATTGTGCCATCCAAAAACAGCACAATCCTTACACGGACTTAATACCCCTCAAATAACGATGACTAGCCCGCCTTGATCAGATCCCTGATTTGTTGCAAGGCAGACGGATCATCCATGGTGGTCAAGTCGCCTGGGTCACGCCCTTCGCACACTGCGGTGATCGCCCGACGCAAACATTTGCCGCTGCGCGTCTTGGGCAGCAGCGTGACGAAGCGCACCCGCGCAGGCCGCGCCACCGCACCCAGATCACGGTCAACGATCTTGAAGATTTCGGCCTCCAATTTGGCTGCGCTGGCTTCATCGGTCACCAGACTGGCATCTTTGACCACGGCAAACGCCATGGCCACCTGGCCTTTGAGCTGATCTGCCACACCCACCACGGCCACTTCTGCGATGTTGGGATGTGCCGAGATACTTTCTTCGATTTCGCGGGTGCCTAGGCGGTGTCCAGCCACATTGATCACATCATCGGTGCGACCCAGGATGAAGTAATAGCCATCGGCATCACGCACACCCCAGTCAAAGGTGCTGTAAACCAGCTTGCCCGGCACGCTCTTCCAATAGGTTTCAACAAAACGGGCATCGTCGCGCCACACGGTTTGCATGCAACCTGGAGGCAAGGGGCCTTCGACCGCGACCACGCCTTTTTGATTGGGACCGGTGAGCTCTTCACCCGTCTGGTCGTCGAGCAACTTGACGTCGTAGCCATACACCGCCTTGCCTGGTGAACCAAACCGGGTTGGGGAATCGTCAACGCCTTTGGAAATCGCCAGGATAGGCCAACCGGTTTCGGTTTGCCAATAGTTGTCAATGATGGGCTTGCCAAGTCCTGCGCTGATCCATTGCGCTGTGGGTTCGTCCAATGGTTCGCCTGCCAAAAACAGCGCCTTCAGGCTCGACAGGTCGTACTTGGTCAACAGCGCCGGATCCTGCTTTTTCAATACCCGAATGGCCGTGGGTGCGCTGAACATCACCGTGACCTTGTATTTCTCGACCAGGCTCCACCAGATGCCACCGTCCGGACGGATCGGCAGGCCTTCATACATGATGGTCGCCATCCCCGCAATCAGCGGGCCGTAGATGATGTAGCTATGTCCCACCACCCAGCCGATGTCGCTGGTAGAAAAGTAGGTTTCGCCGGGCTCACCACAATAAATGTGCTTCATACTGGCAGCCAGTGCCACGCAGTAACCACCTGTGTCGCGCTGCACGCCCTTTGGCTTGCCCGTGGTACCGCTGGTGTACAGCGTGTAGCTGGGGTGGGTTGCATCGACCCATTCACAGGGCACGGTGGTGTTGAGATGTTTTTCACGCAAGCCAGCCCAAAGCTTGTCGCGCCCAGCCACCAAATCCATTGGCACCAGACCGCGATCCACCAGAAGCACCGACTGCGGTTTGACCTTGGATAGCGAAATAGCTTCATCCAGCAACGGTTTGTAGGCCACAGCCTTGCCACCACGTGACCCGGCGTCGGCACTCACAATCACCTTGGGTTCAGCGTCTTCGATGCGTGAGGCCAAAGAACCTGATGCAAAACCACCAAACACCACAGAATGAATCGCCCCGATGCGGGTACACGCCAGCATTGCAAAGGCAGCTTCAGGAATCATGGGCATGTAAATCAACACCCGATCGCCTTTTTGCACCCCCAGGTCTTGAAGCACAGCGGCCATGCGCTGAACTTCCGCATGCAGGTCACGGAAGGTATAGATCTTTTCCTGGTTGGTTTCAGTGGACACATAAATCAGCGCCGATTGGTCTGCACGGTCTTTCAGGTGACGATCCACCGCGTTGTGGCACAGGTTGGTCACCCCACCGGCAAACCACTTGGCAAATGGCGGGTTGCTGTAGTCACAAATTTCCTTGGGCTCCACTTTCCAGTCCACCAATTTGGCCTGCTCACCCCAAAAACCGTCGCGGTCTGTGAGGGAACGTTGATGAAATGCGGCGTAATTGGTCATGAATGGTCTCCAGTGGTTATAGGTAAACTGAATTCATAATTATGAGCAGTGAGCTTGCAACACCCTGACGGACAGCAAAATTCCTGTATGCATTGACTAATTTGCGATAGAACTACTGTATATATAGCAACAAACCAATTAAATACCAGGGGTACAGCAGATTTACTTGATCAATGCCTGTACAACCTTGAAATGGGGGTGCTCGGCGCTGCGCAACCACTCAAACAGCACCATTTCTGTAGAAACCAGTTCAGCACCTGCGCCTGCCAGCCGATCAAAGGCGGCATCACGGTTTCGCTCGGTGCGGGAACTGCACGCATCAGTGACCACCCAGACGTCAAACTCGTCCTCCAGCAAATGCAGTGCGGTTTGCAAAAGACAGACATGTGCTTCACATCCAGCCACCACAACGCTGCTGCGCTCAGACGGCGTGTTGGACGGTTTTTGCAAATGTTTGGGCAGGCTGCGTGCATTGCCCGCTGGGGCCTTCAAAGGTGGGCGCAACCACTCCCCCAGCCCCTCCTCCACCCCGCTGAACTGCATTTTGGCCAGGGTGTTATTGCAAAGCATACGCAACTCGGGCGAATTTTCACCTAACTTGGACGGGTTTTGCTCGGTACCCCATACCGGCACCTGCATCAGCTTGGCAGCCTGCGCAAGCCTCACCGCGTTAGCCAGTACCGCTGGGGCTTCAAAAATGGCAGCCATCAGGCGCGGTTGGTAGTCAATCAGAACCAATTGTGAGAGTTCGGCATCAAGCAGCATGGCAGTCTTTCTGAAAATGGATCAAAGCAAACCCGAATTAAACCGCAGGATTGTCCTGACAACGCAAAATTAACACCAGTTACTATGTTTCATATAGCAATGAACTGTTTACTGCCGGGGGCTAAATCCCAATTTCAGTGAGATACTTTTACCACCACACGGCCACGCACCTGGCCCGCCATCAAGGCATGCGCCTTGAGCAAGCTCTCTTCCAACGAGACCTCTTGCACCATCGACTCCAGCAGCGCCAAGTCCAGATCACGCGCCAATCTGTCCCACGCACGCTGGCGCTTGGCCAAAGGCGCCATCACCGAATCGATGCCAATCAAGCTGACCCCGCGCAAAATGAACGGCATCACGGTGGTCGGCAAATCCATGCCTTGTGCCAAACCGCACGCTGCCACGACACCGCCATAACGGGTTTGTGCCAGCGCATTGGCCAGGGTGTGGGAGCCAACCGCATCCACGACACCCGCCCAACGTTCTTTTTGAAAGGGTTTGCCGGGAGCAGCCAGCGCGGCCCGGTCGATGATGCTGCTGGCTCCCAGTGCTTTGAGGTAGCCTTCCTCACTGGCTTTGCCGGTGGCTGCTACCACGCTGTAGCCCAGCCTTCCCAGCAACGCGATGGCCACACTGCCGACACCACCGGTGGCACCAGTCACCAGCACTTCGCCGGAACCTGGCGTGACACCATGGTCTTCCAACGCAAGTACACACAGCATGGCGGTATAACCGGCTGTGCCAATCGCCATGGCTTGCCGCGACGTGAAGGAAGCTGGCAGGCGCACCAGCCAGTCTCCCTTGAGGCGTGCTTTCTCTGCCAGGCAACCCCAATGGGTCTCGCCCACACCCCAGCCGTTGTGCACCACCTGATCACCGACGTGCCAATGGGGATGGCTGGACGCAATCACCGTACCCGCACCGTCAATGCCAGCCACCATCGGCCAGTTGCGCACCACAGGGCCTTGGTTGGTAATGGCCAAACCGTCTTTGTAATTGAGCGTGGAATAGTCCACCGCCACCGTCACGTCGCCGTCCGGCAACTGCGACTCGTCCAGCTGCGCGATGCCAGCGTGAAAGCCACTCGCGTTATTCAAAAATACAGCATTGAACATAAAAATCCTATATTTAGTTATAAATCAACTAGTTACAGATGTTTTCTATAATTTACTTGAAGTATTAAAACAGGTTAAACTCACGCAATGCTACAGCGCTTGCGAACACTCCTTCTACTTTCATGCTTGATGGGGGCCAATTTGGCCTTTGCAGGACCACAAGATGCAGCAGATGAATCGAGCCTGACCGTAGGTAGCCGTGCGATTCTTGAGCATGTCGATCAAGTTCGTCAGGTAGTCAGCTCCCAGGCATCTGACCTGGTATCCAACGCGTTTGGATTGCTGGGGGTACCTTACAAACGTGGCGGCGCCTCGGCAGAAACCGGTTTTGACTGCAGTGGTTTTGTTCAATCCCTTTATGAGCAAACCGTTGGTTTGATTTTGCCGCGCAAGGCATCTCAACAAGCCGCAGTTACACAACGCATCAACAAAGCAGATTTACAACCTGGTGATTTGGTGTTTTTCAACACCATGCGTCGAGCCTTCAGCCATGTAGGCATCTACATCGGCGACGGTCAATTTATCCACTCCCCCAGACCCGGCTCGGAAGTACGGGTTGACAACATGGGGTTGTCGTACTGGAAACGTCGATTTGATGGTGCACGAAGAGTCGAGGTTGAGCCGGCCGATTCAAGCCCGCAGGCAGCGATTACCGAACAGAAAAAGTGATCACTGGCGCACTGAGGTCACTGAAAGGTGTTCCTAATGCAATTTCGCCACGGCCATGCAAGACGCACTCTTCGCGACGCAGCAACACGTCAGAGCCACCGCCTGCGAACCGCACCCAACAACCGTAGGAGCTGACATCCACCAGCACAACGCTGCCGTTGCGCCATTCAAGCCGTGCGTGCTGCCTTGACACTCGCGGGTCGTTCACGACAAACTCTGCTTGACGCACCCGGCCAATATAAACAGGCAGGTCAAATGCCTTGAAGGTCTTGGTGTAATCCAGCCAAGCCAGCTCAACTTGACTACCCAAGGCATCGCTGTTGGGATCAGCCAAGCCGTCTGCCAAAGGCGATTGAATTGTGAAGTAGCGTGAATCAATGTCTTCCTGCCACTCCAGCTGGTAGACATTGCATGGCTCGGATCTGCCCCGAACTTGAATAGCGCCCAATGGTCTGAGATGGGACTCCTGCACCAGCTGGGTACCCTCAACCACTTCGGCGTTGACCCAAATCTGATGCGGTCCGGTCAATTCACTCAAACGAGCCGCAATGTTCACCGCGTCGCCATAGCAATCGTCGCCCACCATTTCGACATCACCCCGGGCAACGCCGATTCGAAGCGGCATTTTGATACCACTCATGGGCAACAGAAACTCGGCTTCATAAGCACGCTGAACATCCATCACAGCAGGGACGGCCATTCGGTTCTGAGTAAAGACCACCAGCACCCCATCGCCCAAAAACTTCACGACACGACCACCATTGAGCGCAAACCTTGCACCCAGCCAGGTGGTAATTTCTGTTACCAATTCTGTCGCTTTGGCGTTGCCCAGTGATTCAAAAACGCCTGTGCTGCCAAACAAATCGGCGAAAACAACAGTAGATTGAACACCCATGAACAGAAAGCCTTTATAGAGATAGAGCGAGTTTAGGCGAACTTTGATGGGTGGTGATGCAGATGCCCCCAAACCAGCATCACCTCACGCTCCTCAACACACAAATCAACCTTTGCGCCCACAGGCAACATCACTTTGGTTTGCACATGGCCATAGGGCAAGTTGGTGATGACGGGGACCTTGGTCTGTTGCCGAACCCAATCCATCACACTTTGCAGCTTAAATCCGCGGTCATGGCTGACAAGTTTGAAATCGGTGAACTGGCCCAGCAGCAGCGCTTTTTGACGTTGCAATACGCCCGTATGCAACAACTGCGTCAGCATGCGTTCAATCCGGTAGGGATGCTCCGCAACGTCTTCCAAAAACAAAACACCTCCCTTGATGTCTGGAAAGTACGGTGTACCCAAAAGCGAGGTCAGCACCGTGAGGTTGCCTCCCCACAACACCGCATCCTTGGCATTAATTTTGACTGCATCCCTTGTTTTAATTAAGGTATCAGCTACTGATTTAGTAGCATTTTTTGGTTTTTCCAAAAGTTGTCGCCAACCGCTGCCCTCGCCCTGACCTTGCATCAAATCATCAAAACAAGCCTCCATGATCTCATCCGGGGTGGATGCAACACCTGATCCATGCCCATCGACATCGGCCTTTTGGCCAACGCCGAACCCCTCGCACAAAGCCGGGCCGGCCCAGGTGATCGCCCCGGTTTTGGCCAGCACCGCACTTTGAAACGCTGTGAAATCGCTGATACCGACAAACGACATGCCCCTGTCAATGGCTTTGGCAACCTGCTTGTAGCGGATACCCGGCAGGATGCGCGTCAGTCCATAGCCACCGCGCGAGATCAACGCCACATCGGCACCGCTGGCCGCTGCGCGATGGATGGCAGCCAGCCGGGTGTCATCGTCACCGGCAAACCGTTGAAAGCTGGTCAGTGCATCGGCGTCGACCTCGACCTCGTGGCCAAGGGCTTGTAAACGGGCAATGCCCCGCTTGAAAGCGGCCTTGTCACGCACAGCACCGGAGGGAGAATAAATGTAGATGTGCTTCTTCATGGCATATTTTGGGGCATAAAAGCTCGCCAGATGGCCCGATGGCCTGCATCTGGGAAGGGCGCATCCAGCACCTGCTGGCTTAAGGAGTCAACTGTGGACGATTGTCGTTGAACAATACAAGCGCCAGCGATATTCGTGAGCAAGTTGGTCAAGGTTTCTCCCGTGACAGGGTCCGACAGAGAACCTTCAATTGGTTCAACCAAAACCAGCTGACGCAAGTCCAAGCGCTGAATCAACTCCCCAATGATTCTGGCGTGCCATTCGAGTCTGTGACACGAGGCCTTTTTGGGCTTGTCGCTCTTTCCAAAACCGATCAAGTCCACTGCCACCACACGGTCACCCTGCCCTGCGTGCCACGACAGAAAACTCTGCCACTGGGGCAACCAGCCATTTGCACTGTGCAGGCACAGATACACGACGGCAGCATCAGCCGGGCCTGCGTCCACATAATGCAAACGCAGTCCTTGCAACGCCGGCAGTTCTGTCACATACACGGATTTTCCCGGCGTGCCGGGTAGACCATCAAAACATGCGTCGGGCGTGCGCAAGGCATCTTCGCGAATCGGGCAAATGGCCAGTGCCTTTTGCGCGCGCTGTTGTCTGAAAAACTGTTGCAGCAACGAGCCACACTCAGCCGCCAACAAACCGCCCTGGACTTGCGTGTGGTGATTGAGTTGAGCTTGTGCAAACAGGTTCAAGACCGAGCCAGCTGCACCGGTTTTGGGATCTATGGCTCCAAACACCACGCGTTTGAGGCGCGCGTGCAGCATGGCCCCGGCGCACATGGCACAGGGCTCCAGCGTCACAAACAACTCGCAACCCTCAAGCCTGTAGTTACCCAAGTGCCGGGCCGCTTGGCGCAAGGCGACCACTTCTGCATGGGCGCTCGGGTCATGGGTGTGGATCGGCGCATTTTTTCCCGCACCGATGATCTGCCCATCCAGCACGACGACGGCACCCACGGGCACTTCGCCAGCCTGACCAGCCGCCTGCGCCAATGCCAAGGCAGCCCGCATCCAGTGCGTGTCTGACACAGATTCAGTGTGATTCACTTGTCATCAGGCATCGGACGCGGCTGCATGGCTGCGTCCACGGCCTGTTTGACCTGTTGCTGGACTTGTTGGCTTTGCTGAACGACATTGCCGGAGGTCGACGCTGCACCTTGAGGCAATCCGGCCTGGACCGCCATCGTTGCAGTTGTCAATTTGGAAGCGGCCATTTGTTGACGTATCACCAAACCGACGACCGCCAAAGCCACCAGCAACCCAACCAAACCAAAAAGCCCGCGCATCAAACGGCTCCCTGTGCGTCAACGTTCATACCCAATCTCAACATCCATGCAGCCAAAGCGCGCTCATTGTCATTGCCACCCGAGTAAGTGGCATACAAGGCCGCATGGGATTCTGGCCGGTGCTGATTCAACTTGAGTTTGCACTGCAGCTGGGTCACTTTCAGTTCGAAAGCTTGGATGCCACGCATCATCTTGCCTTGAAATTCTTCGCCCAAGCCACGCCACTGTTCGGCATAAGCCGGATCGTGGTCGTGAATCAAGTGCTTCAACATTCGATCTTTGCCATCAAAGTTTTCAACCAATCTGGCCTCAACCACGCAATGCACCATCAGGTAGTTCCAGGTGGGCACCCGCGTCAAGTCGGGATAGACATTTGGGCTCATATAGGCTTGTGGGCCCATGAAGGTCACCACCGCCTGCGGCCGCACCTGCAAATACCGCCCATGCGGGTTGGCCTTGGCGCAGTGCCCCAACAACAACAACTCTCCGTCAGAGTCGAGCAAGTGCAATGGCAACGGGGTGACATAGGGCAAGCCGTCATCGTCCACCGATATCAGACTGGCGAAGGGGTGATCGCGCATCAGCTGACACGCGTGCTGTGTTTCGGTGCAGGAGAATTGGGATGGCAGATACATTGATGGATTATTGCACCGTCGCCCGCCTGAAAGCCCTATTTTGGCGGGCAAAAAAGCACTTGTGCGCCGCCGCACAAACTGACCGGCTCAAGCAGTCTGGCGTGGGAACATGGGGCAGTTCGCACAATGCCTGTCGCTGCCGTCGATAACTGTTGAACCACACTGACCCATCGCAGTCTCGTATGCTTGGCCATACCGTTCCACGAATTTGGGGGAGTGTTTGTAGAGATAAGTCGCTATCTGTATCTGAAGGCAATGCGAAGACATTTTTGCACCGTCTCGCGTGTAGCGTTCCCAAATAAATTCATCTGGTGCTGAAAATTCTCTTCTTTCTGCCGTGCTGTAACCCAGTGCAGCGTAGAACAAATCGAAATTGTCAAACTGGTGGATGATTTCATGATCTACTGCAATATTCCCGGAAATGTGTTTTCCAACTTTTGAACCTATGTTGTACCTAAGCAGAGGCAAAGTGCCGGTAGAAGTTGGTGCCAGCACAGATACAGCGGAAACCTCGGATTCGACATCGCCTTCTTCGTCAGCATTTGTGGAACGATCATTTAGCATTGCCATAATTTTGCGTCAAGCAACCTCAAACAACATAAAGTTTTGAAGTTTGAACCTGATTAGCGCCCGCGTCTATCCCCCATTTGGGGGATATTGCGATGCAAATGGTTACTTTGTAACCTTTGTGACACCACGATTAACTGCTGCTGATGCCGGCACCGCGTCAGTCCAACTGTAAGTTGACGTTGACAACTGGCACTTCACAATGCCGCAATCAAATCGATCAGATGGTGAATGAGCTCAAAAGCATTGAGCATCATCTAAGTTGTTCTAAATCAACAACTTAGACAATAAAACTACTCCCACTCAATAAAAATACTATTGTAACTTGTTGATTTTATTGATATTTTTT
>CAIOAQ010000149.1 GCA_903856025.1 uncultured beta proteobacterium | reverse complement strand
TTGGGCAGGTTTTCAAAAAATGGAAGCTGTTGTGCTCAACGGTGACGAACAACACCGCGCCGTGCAGTATCTCAACGCCAGCTTCAACTACGTCGAAGGTGAATCGTTGTTGATGGGCATCAAAGGTGTGGCGGTGTCATCCGGGTCTGCCTGCACCTCGGCTTCGCTGGAGCCCAGCTATGTGCTGCGCGCGATGGGCCGAAGTGACGAGCTGGCCCACAGTTCGGTGCGATTTTCCATCGGTCGTTTCACCACGGTGGAAGACATTGACTTCACGATCGCGCAGGTCACCCAGGTGGTGTCCAAGCTGCGTGCTATGAGCCCGCTGTGGGACATGGTGCAGGCCGGTGTCGATCTCAACTCAATCCAATGGTCTGAACACTGACCTCACCCTACCCATTTGACAACCGGAGAAAACCCATGGCATACAGTGACAAGGTCGTCGACCACTATGAAAACCCACGCAACGTCGGGGCCTTCGATGCGGGTGATGACAGTGTGGGCACCGGCATGGTGGGTGCGCCAGCCTGTGGCGACGTGATGCGTTTGCAGATTCGCGTGAACGCCCAAGGTGTGATCGAGGATGCCAAGTTCAAAACCTATGGCTGTGGCTCGGCCATTGCCTCCAGTTCACTGGTCACCGAATGGGTGCGCGGACGCACGCTGGATGAAGCACTGGCCATCAAGAACTCGGACATTTCCGAAGAGCTGGCCTTGCCACCGGTGAAGATCCATTGCTCGATCCTGGCCGAAGACGCCATCAAGGCTGCGGTGGCCGACTTTCGTTCGCGCCATCCGGCTGGTGCTGGCACCCTGGTGTCAGAGCAGATCGCCTGCGCGTCCAGCACCCGCTAAAGCCCACTTTCGCATTCCGTCCCCAACCAAGGAAACCACATGCAAGCAGCTCTTTCCACCGTCGAAGACCAACCAGGCATCATGCCCAGCCAGCTCGAATTCACGCCGCAAGCCGCGGCCAAGGTGGCTGAGTTGATTGTTGAAGAGGGCAACCCCGACCTGAAGTTGCGCCTGTACGTCACCGGCGGTGGCTGCTCCGGCTTTTCCTACGGCTTTGCATTTGACGACCAGATTGCCGAAGACGACACCCAAACCATCACCGAGGGTGTGTCCCTGGTGGTGGATGCCATGAGCCTGCAATACGTGATGGGCGCACGCGTGGACTTTGAAGACGGCCTGGAAGGTTCGCGTTTTGTCATTCACAACCCAAATGCCCAGACCACCTGTGGTTGCGGCAGTTCGTTCTCTGTCTAAAGAGGCACTTTATGAGCATATCCCTCACCCCCGCAGCCGCCCGTCATGTCGAAAAATCCCTGGCAAAACGCGGCAGTGGACTGGGCTTGCGCCTGGCCGTCAAGACGAGTGGATGCAATGGCTTTGCGTACGCACTGGAATTTGTGGATGCCGCCAATGCGGACGACGAGTGCTTTGAAACCCACGGCGTGAAAGTCATTGTGGACCCGCGCAGCCTCGGCATGCTGGCCGGCACCGAGCTTGACTTCGTTCGTGAGGGGTTGAACGAAGGCTTCAAATTCACCAACCCGAACGCCAAAGCCAACTGCGGTTGTGGCGAGAGCTTCGCAGTCTAAGCAAGAGGTTACCCGCCATGGCACTGCTGCAAATCGCTGAACCCGGGCAAAGTGCCGCACCGCACCAGCACCGGTTGGCCGCAGGCATAGACCTGGGGACCACCAACTCGCTGATTGCCACCGTACAGAGCGCCGTTGCAAGGGCGTTGCCAGACGAAAAAGGTGCCTTGTTGCTGCCATCGGTTGTGCGGTACCTGCCAGGCAACGGCATTGTGGTGGGGCGCGAGGCACAGGACAGCCAGGCTACTGATCCCGAAAACACCATCGTATCGGTCAAACGCTTCATGGGTCGTAGTCTGCACGACGTGAAGGAAGCCGCCGGTCTGCCTTACCGGTTTGTGGATGCCCCTGGCATGGTTGGCATCAACACCGTGTGTGGTGAACGCTCACCGGTACAAGTCTCCGCCGAAATTCTGACCACCCTGCGCGAACGCGCTGAAGTGTCGCTGGGTGGCCCGTTGGCGGGCGTGGTGATCACCGTGCCAGCCTACTTTGATGATGCCCAGCGCCAAGCCACCAAAGACGCGGCCCGGCTGGCGGGGCTGACCGTGTTGCGACTGCTCAACGAGCCGACTGCCGCCGCGATTGCCTATGGACTGGACAAAGCCGCCGAAGGCACCTTTGCCATTTACGATCTGGGCGGTGGTACCTTTGACATCTCCATTCTGAGACTCACCAAGGGCGTGTTTGAGGTACTGGCCACT
>CAIOAQ010000148.1 GCA_903856025.1 uncultured beta proteobacterium | reverse complement strand
GCATCACTTCTACGCTGTCGTTCACACCCTTCAGGCATACGGTTTGCAGGCCCATCATGATGCCGGCCTTTTGCAACATCTTCACGCGCTGGCGCAGCAGCGGGGTGATTTCTTTGGGGTGGTTGATGTGAATATTGACCATCTGCACCCTGTGCTTCTCCAACACGGCACACAACTCTGGCGTGACACGCGTGGGCATCTGCACCACCATGCGTGAGCCAATGCGAAGGAAGCGCACATGGGGCGCACGTTCCCGAATCATGCCCAAAATTTCGTCCAGGCGCTCATCGGTAAAGGTAAAGGGGTCGCCACCAGAAAGCAGCACGTCTTCAATGTTTTTGTTGTTGGCGATGTAGTCAATGGACGCTTCAATTTCATCCTTGTGCACGGAACCAGCAGGTTGGCTGACCATGCGCTTACGGGTACAAAAACGGCACAGTGTGGCGCAGGTGTTGCTCACCAAAAACAGCACGCGCCGGGGGTAGCGGTGCACGATGCTAGTGCCGGGAATGGTGTCGCCCTCTTCACCCAACTGGTCAAGCATGGTGGCAAAGCCGGGTTTGGTTTCTTCGTGGAACGAAGGCAGGTATTGCATGCGGATCGGGCAACTGGGGTCGTTGCGGTCCATCAGTTTGGCCATGTAAGGGGTGACGGCGATGGCAAACTTGTTGTAAACGGTTTCGTTCACATCTTCCACATGGTTGAGCACACCCTTGAGCTGCGCGTGGTGGGTGTAGCGACGGGCAAATTGCTTTTGCCAGGATTCCGATTCCGGGTCATAGGCCTGCAGCTCTTCGTAACTCATGAAGATTTTTGGGTTAGCGAATTCAACGGTTTGCAGCATGAAAGACTCCTGGATTGGTATCGATAGCGCCACAGCGATCGGCATATGGCGGGGCTGCGGAAAGTTTAAAAGTCAGTGATGCCGATACAAACAGACAAAATGACTGAAATCAATGACAAAATTCAGTCATATTGCCGGTATTTAAGTCACCATGTCTAAATCACCTCTTAAACCTAATCTGGACACCCTGGATCACCAGTTGATTGAATTGCTCAAGGTCAACGCACGTCTGCCCATGGTCAATATTGCCAAGGCCCTGGGCTGCGCTCGCAGCACCGCCCAGATGCGGCTCAAAGCGCTGGAGAGATCGGGGGCGATCACGGGTTACACCGTGGGCGTGGGCAACACGCGCGCGACCAATGTGATCCGCGCCATGATGCTGATTTCAACCGAGTCCAAGAACGAACCCGACGTGGTGCGCGCGTTGGCCAAGCGCCATGAAATCACCAAACTCTATTCCGTGAGCGGGCGCTATGACCTGTGCGCGATGCTGGTGGCCGATTCGACCCAGGAACTTGACGCGGTGATCGACAGGATCTGCGTCATCAAGGGCGTGGTGGACACCTTTTCAACCATTTTGCTGTCCACCAAGCTGGACCGGCCGGAGTGATTTTTAAAACGATTTTTGTTACGGGTGCTTGCTGGCACCAGTTCTGGTTTTTAACCGGCGTGGCTGGCTCAGGCGCAAGGGGCACATAGATGTCGCTTTTTGAAATTGTCCCCAACCTCCAAGTCACCGCGCCTTGCCTTGTGGCTTGTTGGCGACGTATTCGCTATGGTTATAGGAGCTGTTTGCGTAGTATTTACGGGGGATACATGGATATTTTATTGAACATTCGGAAGCGTGTGTCAATGCCGAGACCTTGTTCTCCGACCTGTAAAACACCTGCGCCTGACGACACCAGCAGAACCGGGTTTGCCGCCGACATCGGGGTGGACGGTCAAACGGGGTTGACGCACAGCGCCGTGGTGACAGTGGCCAATGTGCATGACAAACACCCCATACCTGAGCTGCTGCACGGCAACGAGCAACGCATGTACAGCGACAGCGCCTACGCCAGCCAGAAGGAGTTGATTACCAGCAAGGTGCCAAAGGCGAAAGGCTTTACCAACGAGCGAGTGCGCAACCGAAGTGGCGAAGTCGATGAAGTCAAACGTGCGAACACGGTCAACTTTCAAAACTGCTTGACGCCTACCAGAAAGGGGATACACCCTTTCATGGCGGATGACCGCCATATTGCACCCAAAGGCTGGCAGGATGAAACTGAACAGCAATAAAGCAGGGAAAATCGCGTCATGAAGTCCCTCATTTTGATGGCATACGTGGCGATTGGCTCCAATGTCATGGCCGCAGACCTGTCGGTAGGCCATTCTGTACCCGACATTCGGGCAACATTGCTCGACAGCACAGAGGTATTTCAACTCTCCCAACAGCACGACAAGACAGTGATCGTGAACTTCTGGGCCACATGGTGCGCCCCCTGCAAAGAAGAGATGCCCGCTCTGCAAGCCTATGCCGACAAACACAAATCCGAGGGTCTGACGGTTCTGGCCATCAGCATGGACGACCCTCGTGACCTGCCCGAGGTCCGGAGAATTGCGCAGCAATACCGTTTTCAGGTGGCGCTCAAATCTGATGCCAATTTCAAGGGACTGGGGCGGATCTGGCGAATGCCAACGACCTTTGTCATCGACCGGGATGGCATTCTTCGAAAGAACGGCCAAGTAGGTGATGCCGCCATCACCCTGACCGAACTTGAATCACTCGTCACTCCGCTGCTCAAAAAGGCCCAGTAACGCCTTAAAAAGCGACACGGGCACCGATGGAGAATATGGTCTTCGGTGCCAATTGAATACCTTTGACGTCTTGATAAAGCGGAAGTTGCAGGTTCGAATACACCGACAGCGTTGACGTCACGGGAACAATGACACCGGGCGTGAAATACACCAGTGTCCCGCCGGTTGCATACCGGTCAGCAGCGTCACCTGAGTCGGTGTTGACATGGCGCGCATTGAGTTGCAGGGTGGGGGTAAAGGAATCAAACCCGTGGTATCGCAATCCACCAGTCAAGTTCATGCTGTCGCCCGGCCTGTAGGAGCCTGCGGCCATGTTGGATTTGTTGAGCGCAGACTGGAACTGGCCCTGCAGGTAATAGTCCCAATTCTGGTTCAGATTGTCAAAGTAATAGGCTCCGATGATGGCGTCGGTCGTTCCGGTGCCGAGCTGCAACCCGGGATCGACATCCACGGGTGTGATTCCATCGGCGGCGACGGAGGTCTGCTTGGTATTTCCCGTGGGCAGCTTAAATCCCAGCTGGAGCCCGAAATTCTTCCCCTCTGAGAATCCGTAATAGCGCCCGATGACACGTACATCACCCACTGCGGAGGCGCTAGAGTCGTAGCCGCTGGTTGGATCGGGGCTGATCCCATCGCCTCCCACGCCCAGTGTGCTGTGCGAGCGGTCAATGAAAGGCACCGCAATACTGACTCCCCATGAGGTGCCATTGTTGTAGTCCAGGGTGCTGGTCAGGTACTTGTTATTGGTGAATTTTTCAACCTCAGCGGGGTCCCCACTCGTTGGGTTGATGACATTGGCGGCATCGGTGGCAGAGATGGTGCCTGTCCCGCTGCGCAATTGGTTCTGGTTCAGCGTGTCATAGCGGACATCAAGGCTCCAGCCTGATGAGTTGGACAGGCCCTGGGTTCCAAAATCTGAGTTGAGCGTGCAGCCGCAGCTGGCACAGGCAAAGGAGGCGCCTGAAGGCAAAGCCATGGACAGGGCCAGCATCCATTGGGTATGTTTTTTCATTATGTTCTTTCAATGAGTAAATTGAGTGCGAGCGGCTTGAGAAGCCAGGCTGGCTTAAATTGGTTGCTTAACCCGACACAAAAAACTGTGTGCAGGTGACGTGACAGCTTGTCACGCAGGTCAACCGATTGCTGACAAAGCGAAAAATGCGTCTGTTGGGATACCGAAGGCATCTGGCTAGAGCTTAGCCAGCTCCAGCCAAAAATTCATCGATTCACAGCAACGTGGGAGGACCGCGAGCCGGCAACGGTGCAGCTGCGGCAGAAGTGATGTGAGTCGATGCAACGGGTTGCAACACATAGGCCAGCGGTTGAACTGGATCAAGCTGGCCTCTGACCGCGGGCGGCGGCGCACCGATGCCCGCGCAAAGTGGGCACTGCAAAGTATGGCTGGTCGTTGGCAAGCTGCCATCATCATCCATAACCGGCATACTCATTGCGCCAGAGGCCGAACAAACAACTTGAGTGACTAGCGGCTTGAAAATCGGTGATGCAATCGAAGCCCCAATCGTCAATGCGAACCAAACCAGCACGAAGCGGGCGAGATGGTGGGCGTTGCGCAGGGTTTGCATAGGGCTCAATGGTAAAGGATGCAATCTCTCAAATGCAGGCTGAATTGGTATCCAGTGCAACCTGCGGTATTGGCATCCGGCACTGTGCCAGTGGCAACCAATTGCAGCCCAACATGGAGGCATAAAAATTTGGTTGTCATCGCTAAATCATCATCCGTTTAGTGACTCACTCTTGTTCATTGTGACGAAGCCCATGTTGACCCCATATTCACACTGATCAACAAGGATAATGCTTTCGATACGCCCAATATACACGCGATTCTTAAATGCAACTTATTGCTCCCGCCCTGTGAAGTTTTAAGCGGCATATCGAACCCGACGGTCCTGGAAATAGCTCATAACCCGCTCAGGGGTTTTCTCCAACATCGACATATGTTCGTTAGCAGCTTCGCGTAATTTGGCTTTGGTTCGCACTGGAACGCGCTTGCCCATCTCCTGTTTCAAGTCCGCGTTGAGCCGTTCTTCTGGGTTGAGTTGCGGGCTGTAGCTGGGTAGGTAAAAAAGCTCTATCTGATCTTTGCGCTCATCTACCCACGCCTTGACCAGTTTGCTGTGGTGCACGCGCAAGTTGTCCAGTATCAAGAAGACTTTTTTGCCCGCATCTTTGATCAAGGCCTGTAAAAACTCAATAAGCTTTTCGGCATCAAATGCTTCATCAATGATCATCCACCGTGCCTTGCCCTGGTTGGTCACCGTGGCAATCATCGACAGCTTTTGGCGCGTGCAGCCCACCGCCATTGCCACAGGTGTTTTACCTGCAGGTGCATAGCTCCTGCCGCGCACGTCGGTGTTGACCAGTGCGGTCTCGTCACCCCAGTGAATTTCGCCCCCTTCAGCTCTGGCGCGCTGCTCTATGGCGGGGTATTCACCTTCGAGCCATGCCTGCACCGCAGCTGGGCTTTGTTCGTACGCGCGTTTGATCGGCTTTTGCGGGGTGAAGCCCCAGCGTGCGAGGTACTTGCCAATGCTGCGTACCTGCAGTTTGATGCCAAATTCCTGATCAATGAGTTGACCCACCGCAGCTCGACTCCAAAGGCTGAAGTCCATCTTCAACTGCTCAGGTCGCTTGTCGATAATCATGCGCTGGATGGCATCTTCTTGGGCTTGACTGAGTACGCGTCCATCACCTCTGTTGCGTCCACGAAGAGCCGGGCGAATACCTGCCCACCCACCAGCATCGAACAGATCAATCGTTGTACGCACTGTCGGGTGACTCAGTCCGGTCATCGCCACAATTTGCATCACTTTGATGCCCTTCTTATGCAACCGAACGACTTGCTTGCGCCTTTCGTGCAGTTGCTCCAGTGTTTGAAATCTTGCGTCTTCTTTTTCCATGATCTAAACATGGGGTCACTCACTAGAAATTCAAGACTTCATTGGGCCGAATCTATAAATTGAGCGAGCCAATTCAAAGAGATCAAATTAAATTTGGACTGAGAGCCGCAGTGGACCTCACAACCGAGGAGTAAGTGACGGTGTAATGGGCACATTCTTGTGGCTTTGACCTGGCAACCACG
>CAIOAQ010000147.1 GCA_903856025.1 uncultured beta proteobacterium | reverse complement strand
CTCATCAGCGGCGAGTGGACCGGCACCATGAACCTGACCGAGCCGCAAGCCGGCTCCGATCTGGCTGCAGTGCGTTCCAGCGCCCAGCCACAGGCAGACGGCACTTACAAGGTGTTCGGTACAAAAATCTTCATCACCTATGGTGAACACGACATGGCTGAGAACATCATCCATCTGGTGCTTGCACGCGTTCCTGGGGCACCCGAGGGTGTCAAGGGCATCTCGTTGTTCTTGGTGCCAAAGCTGATGGTGGGCGACGATGGCGCCCTGGGCGTTCGCAATGATGTGGCTTGTGTGTCGATTGAGCACAAACTCGGGATCAAGGCCAGCCCGACGGCGGTGCTGCAGTTTGGCGATCATGGTGGCGCGGTGGGCTATCTGGTGGGCCAGGAAAACCGTGGTCTAGAGTACATGTTCATCATGATGAATGCAGCCCGCTTCGCGGTGGGTATGCAGGGCATTGCGGTGGCCGACCGCGCTTATCAAAAAGCCGTTCGCTTCGCCCATGATCGTGCCCAAAGCCGAGACTTGGCCGGCTCAGACGGCCCGGTGTCGATCATCAATCATCCGGATGTCAAGCGCATGTTGTTGACCATGCGTGCGCATGTAGAAGGCACGCGGGCTCTGGCGTACGTGGCTGCTGCTGCCAGCGATACCGCTCACCATGGCATGGACGAACTCACCCGAAAAAATAACCAGGCCGTTTACGAATACCTGGTGCCCGTGGTCAAAGGTTTTTCCACCGAAATGTCGGTCGAAATGACAAGTCTGGGTGTGCAGATTCACGGCGGCATGGGCTATATCGAAGAAACGGGTGCCGCCCAACATTACCGCGACGCGCGCATTTTGACCATCTACGAGGGAACCACCGCCATCCAGGCCAACGACATCGTTGGCCGCAAAACCCTGCGCGACAAGGGTGCAGTGGCCAAGGCACTGTGTGCCCAGATCGCCCAGACCGAGCAAGATCTGGCCGCGCGAGGTAACGATGATTGCACAGCCATGCTGGACGCGCTCAAGCAGGGTCGGGTGGCCATGGAACAGGCGATTGACTTCATTGTTGCCAATGGCAAGAGCCAGCCCAAGACGGTGTACGCCGGTGCCGTGAACTACCTCAAATTGGTTGGTGTGGTGTTGTGTGGCTGGCAAATGGCCCGGGCCATGCTGGTGGCCGTGGACAAGCTAGACAGCGACCCTGCGTTCTTCAACGCCAAGCTGATTACCGCACGCTTTTACGCTGAGTCGGTGCTGAGCCAGGCCAGCGGCCTGGCTCAAAGCATCTGCTTGGGCGGTGACACGGTCAACCGCATGGCGATTGATCTGTTCTGAGTTCACGGCGACTTAAAAATTTCAACGCACATTCAATTTAGGAGGCTCAACAATGACAACACGCAACCTGGATCAGTATCAACAAAAACTGGGTTCTGCCGATCAGGCCGCAGCGTTGGTCAAGTCGGGAGATACCATTTTTATGGGCGAATTCGCTCAAAACGTGGAAGCCGTGGACGCCGCATTGGCGTTGCGCAAGAACGATCTGCGCGATGTGATCCTGATCACCACGACGCGAGCCAAGCCATTAAAGTGCGTCGAAGCCGACCCAAGGCGGGAATCGTTCATCTGGAACGATTGGCATTTTTCCGGTCTGGGCCGCAAATGCGGTGAGCTGGGCCTGGCCAGCTACATTCCATTCAGCTACCACCAGGGTCCACAGAACGTCATGCAGTACGAGGAGCCAGATGTGGCCGTTGTGCAGGTGACACCGATGGATGTCAATGGCTTCTTTAACTTCTCGACCAGCTGCTCCATGACGCCGGCCTATTGCCGCAAGGCTAAACAGGTCGTTGTCGAAGTCAATACGAAGGCTCCACGGTGCCTGGGCGGTCGAGACGAATCGATCCATATCTCTCAGGTCAACATGGTGGTTGAAGGCCCCAACAGTCTCCTGCTGCAACTCCCGGAAGGTCAGGCGAGCGAAGCCGACCGGATGATCGCAGGCCATGTCATGGAGCTTCTTGAAGACGGCTCAACGATCCAGCTCGGAATCGGAGCGCTGCCCAACATCGTTGGCTCGATGATCGCGCACAGCGGCCTGAAGGACCTCGGCGTGCACACCGAGATGCTCGCCGACTCCTATGTCGACATGTACGAGGCCGGTCGTATCACCGGTATGCGCAAATCCATCGACTGCGGCAAGATGGTCTACACCTTTGCCATGGGCTCGCAAAAGCTCTACGACTTCCTAGACAACAACCCCGTGGCGGCGATTTTCCCTGCGTCGTACACCAATGACCCCTGCGTCATTGGTCAAAACCCCAAGGTCGTGGCGATCAACAATGCCATTGAAATCGACCTCTTTACTCAGGTTGCCAGCGAAGCTGCAGGGACACGCCAGATATCAGGAACCGGGGGGCAGCTTGACTTTATCCTCGGTGCCTACAAGTCCGAAGGCGGCAAAGGTCTCATATGCATCAACTCGACCTTCAAGAAGAAGGACGGCACGATCGGTTCTCGTATTGTGCCGACGCTGTCGCCCGGAACGATCGTCACCTGCCCGCGCTCCATCGTGCATTACG
>CAIOAQ010000146.1 GCA_903856025.1 uncultured beta proteobacterium | reverse complement strand
TGTCACATCGCCGGCGCGGTGCGCGCAGATCTGGACCGTCATCTTAGTGCCAAGGGTGCACCCGATGCAGCCAGTGGTGGCCGCCACCCTTTGCCGTCGCGCGAACACTTTGCAAGTTGGCTTGGAAGCGTTGGATTGCGCTCGGGCATGCAGGCGGTGGTGTACGACCGCCAAGGCGTGAACTACTGCGGTCGCCTATGGTGGATGCTGAACTGGTTGGGCCATGACCAGGTCGCCGTGCTTGACGGCGGTCTGCAAGCTTGGCAAGCCGCCGGCGGGGCAACTGAAGAAGGCACCGATTCTGTTGTTTATTCAACTGAAAAATACCCTCTAGCCCCCGTACTAGCAACGTTAGTTGATACAAATACTGTAGCAAAATTCATCGCAAATCCGGCACAAACCATTTTGGACGCCCGTGGCGCACCACGCTTTCGGGGTGAGGTAGAACCACTCGACCCGTTGGCCGGCCACATCCCAGGTGCGTTGAACCGACCGTTTACCGAGAATTTCGATGC
This sequence comes from uncultured beta proteobacterium, assembly GCA_903856025.1. Classification (GTDB taxonomy): domain Bacteria; phylum Pseudomonadota; class Gammaproteobacteria; order Burkholderiales; family Burkholderiaceae_C; genus Rhodoferax. Next base: position 7,582 of record CAIOAQ010000146.1, on the reverse strand, counting down.
CAAAGGCTGCTTCAAGCCTGCACCGCAGTTACGCGCTGAATTTGACGCGTTGCTGGCCGGGCGGGATCCAGCCACGGTGGTGCACCATTGCGGCAGCGGTGTGAGCGCTGTTCCTAACCTGATTGCCATGGAAGTAGCAGGCTTAGGTCGCTCTGCACTTTTTGCAGGCAGCTGGAGCGAATGGTGCAGCGACCCCAGCCGTCCTTGCGCACAGGGTTGATTGCGCAAGTAAACTAAAAAATCAGGCGCTGCCAAATTTGGTGTCGAACTGAATGCCGATTTTTTGCAGCAAAGGCGTCGGCAATAGACCGCCAGCACAAACAATCACTGCGTCATTGGGGTGACGATCGATCTGGCCATCGCATTCAATCTCTACCTCATCCGCCAGAATGCACTTGACGCTGGAGTTGAGCATCACTTTCAACTGCCCCCCACGTTGCTGCTCTTCCAGCCGTTGCCGGTTTTTTTGTTTCACGCGAGAAAAAGCAGCACTGCGGTAGGACAGAATGACCTGCGTACCCGCTTGCTCTGACAAAGTGATCGCCGCCTCAAGCGCGCTGTCACCACCGCCCACAACCAGCACCGACTGGCCCGCATATTGCGCGGGCTCGGTCAGACGGTAAACCACTTTGGCCTGTTCCTCACCGGGCACCTCAAGCTTGCGTGGTGTGCCCCGCCGCCCCATCGACAACAACACGGTTTTGCTGGTGTAGCTGCCCTTTGAAGTGGTCACCACAAAGTGATTGCCCTTTTTCTCAATGGCTTCCATACGCTCTCTGAAAGACACCGCCAGTCCAGTCTTTTGCACCACATCCAGCCAGAATTCGAGCAATTTTTCCTTTTCCACTTCGGCAAATTTCACTTTGCCAATGATCGCCAAATCTACCGGCGCGGTCATGGCAATTTTTTGCCTGGGATAGTGGTACACCGCACCGCCCAGCGAATCTTCCTGTTCAACAATTTTGTAGCGCAGTTTGTTCTCGATGGCTGAAAGCCCAGCCGAAATGCCAGCAGGGCCACATCCCACAATCAACACGTCAAAATCTGCGCCTGGTCCGGCTTTTTTCCGAATCGCTTCCATAGCTTGACGACCCTGTTCGGCAGCTTTACGAATCAGCCCCATCCCCCCAAGTTCACCAGCGATGTAGATACCCTGAACATTGGTTTCGAATTCTCTGCTGATGTTGGGGATTTCAATACCCCGTTTTTCAGTACCAAAGACCAGCTTGATGGCTTCCACCGGGCAAGCAGCCAAACATGCACCGTGTCCAATGCAGTGCGCCGGGTTGATCAGCATCATTTTTCCATTGACCACACCCAAGGCCCTTTCGGGACAAGCTTTGACACAGGCGCCCGAACCCATGCAACGTGCCATGTCTACGATGGGGTGCAGCGATGGAGGTTCAACAAGCCCAGATTCAAGCGACTCATGCAAAACCGCTTTGAATTCGGAGGCCAAACGCTTTTTGCGCTTGACATAGAACACCATGATCAGACCTATGACCACCAGATACAAATACAAATAATTCATTTCAATGCTCACTGGACGCTTTGTAGCGCCTATCTTATACAGACATCCCATGCCATCACTGTTGTCACGGACACATTTGTAGGAGCGATCACTGATTTATCACCTGGTTGATTTCAATCGATACGTCTTTGGCATTGATTTTTACGACATCAGAGGTGCCTGAAAGGTCCCCCTTGGCTGCGACCGCATTGCCGCTTTTACTGATTCGAGCAACCAATTGAACTCCGCCGTCCGTCGCCGTGGTCCCATTGCCCATGCTGAAATTCAATGTGAAGCGGATGGGCAGGTCTTTCACCTGTTTACGAAGGATGGCCAACGGCATGCGGGAACCTTGCGCATTGCGGGCAAAAATAAATACGGCATCTTCAGGCTTGACGGTACCAGACAGCGACGGCACCAATGTCACAAAGCCGCTGACACTGCCACCAGGAACAACCATAGCGGGCGCAACCTTGATGACCGCGCCACTTCCCGCAGCGCTACTGACAGAAGACGTTGACACCCCCGCTGATACCGGCGAACTTAACTGCCGTGCTTGCGCCAGTTGAAATCGGGTGCGCTGCGCAAACATATTGTCGGCACCTGCAATTTCGATCACTTTATCCCAGTATTTCACTGCAGCGAGATAGTCTTTGTTGTCAAACGCGTAGGAACCAGCGAGTGCCAATGCCTTGACGTTGCGCGGGTCATTTTTAAGTGCACGCTCAATCAGCCGATAGGGTTCACCAGCCAGACTGTGGTTGTTTTTGACGGCAAGGGCATCTGCATAGTCCACCAGCAAGCCCGCATCATCCTTGGATAAGGCAACCGCTTTGGCGTAAGCATCCACCGCTTCATCGGTATGGCCAACCACGCTCTGCGTTCTGGCCAACATGGACCAACCGTCAACATCTGATGGAGAATTCTTAAGACGCTCAGTCAGTCGTTGGATCATGGCATTGACCTGATCAGGGTCATTGATGCCGGTTTGGCCATTGCCGTCCCCGCGCATGGCCACGCTGGATGGCGTACCAGGAGCCACAACTTGCGGCTTGGAGATTTTGGTCCAAGCAAACCAGAACGCCAACGCCACCAGCACCGTCAAACAACCTGCTGTGATCCATATCCAAACGGGCGTGACCCGATTCGTTTGATCTAAAGTTGGATGAGGCGCAGCAGTTGCCAGCGCCTCTTTGTCAACGTCAACAGCCGATGGGACAGGGGAAGAAACATTATTCATTTATAAAAATTGCATTGATGCAAGCCAATTGCCTAACAAACGATCACCCAACTAATTTGGACGATTCGTTATCAGTTTCCAGGTTTGTGTGACGTGGCAAAGCTCACAGCGAGGACCAAATTTGCTGTCGTGCGGGTCATTGGCCCGGTGACAGGATTGGCAGTTGGAGGCTAAAACAGCCGCAAGTTTGCCCGTCGGCGCAGGCTTGTTGTGACAACTAGCGCAAGCCACCTTGATGTGCGCCCCTGTCAAGTGGTAATGCGTGCGCGTGTCATGATCGAAATTCCACAATGGCCAGGCTCGGGTGTTGTGGCAAGTTTCACACATGACCCCAAAACCGAGTTTGTGCTTGTCGTCCTTCTGATGGCAACTCAAACAGTCCTGTTTGGCATCACGGAATTTGGTTGTCAAGTGGCATTTTTTGCACTCCACCAAAGGATGACGACCCGTCAAGGAAAAACGTGCTTTGTTGTGGTCAAACCGATCCACCTTCCAGCTCTTGTCCGTGTGGCAACTTTCGCACTGTGGGCCGCTCTGGCCTTCATGTTTGTCATCCTTTTTATGACAACTCACACACAGCATCGCAGTATCACGGTAACTCTTGACATCTTTATGGCATGCCACACACTTCACTTTGGCGGCCGCATGGGCGTTGCGTAACTGGAATTTGGTCTTGTCGTGCTGAAAAAGGGGAGCCTTCCAATCATTGGCGTTGTGGCAGTCACCACACTTTTGCCCCAGCGTTGCCACATGTTTATCGTCCTTCTTGTGACAGGAATAGCACTCCTTGCTGGCTTGCTTGAACATTTGCCCCTCGTGACACTGTTTGCATTCCGTTTTCGTATGCTTGCCCAACAATGGAAAATTGGACTTGTCATGGTTGAAACGGGCAATTTCCTTCCACGACTTTTCCGTATGGCAACCAGCGCAATTGCGGCCCAGACTGTCCTTGTGCTTGTCATCTTTGACATGGCACGAGTAGCACTCCTGACTGGTTTTAACCAGATAAGGATTGACCGTGATGTGGCAACTGACACACTTGACGTTCGCGTGTTTGCCATTCAAGTCATATTTGGTGTCTTTGTGGTGACTAAAAACCGACGGTTTCCATTCCTTGGTCGTATGGCAACTTTCACACTTTTGACCGTACAACCCTTTGTGCCCTTTGTCGTTGTCATTTTTCTTATGACAACCAAAACACGTCAGTGGTGTGTCTTTGTAAGCATTGTTGCGATGGCATTCCACACATTTGGTGTCAGCGTGTTTTCCGGTTAACTCGAATTTGGTTTTGCTGTGGTCAAACTTAGCTTCTTTCCAGGACTCTGACGTATGACAGTCCGCGCAAGCCTTACCCAGCGACCCCTTGTGGGTATCGTCCTTGGTATGGCAACCGTAACAATCGGTACCGGTCTGACGATAGCGTTTGCCCTTTACATGGCACTTCTCGCATTCAACTTTAGTGTGTTTTCCAGCAAGTGCGTAGTTGGTTGCCGCGTGATCAAACTGCTTCTTGTCAAGAACAACAATTTTGGTGTCAACACCCTTATGCTCGGTATGGCAGGTCTTGCAAGCCTGCGGCTTCATCTTGCCGTGATAACCGGTATGCGCTGAGACATCGGCTCGTGTTTCCTTGTGGCAATCAAGGCAGCGTTTGTCTTGCGCATCACGGTCAAATTTGACGTGGCATTGCACACAATCATCTTGGTACTTCTCGTGCACTTTGGCCAGTTTGCCAGGAGCCATGACAGACTCTAGCCCTTGCCCCATCGCAACGGGCGCCAGACAAACAAAACAAAACGCAGCCAGCCACTGCCAACAAAGTTGAATTCTCCAATTGCACATGTAATTTTGCCAACTCATATTCATGATCTTTTTTGCCAGTTCCTAGTACGCATGTACGGCAAATATATGCACGAATGTGCTAATTACCATCAGGAAAACGAATGGTACATGCGCTATGTGCCACGCCGACAACATCCACTCAAACGCGCCAAACTGTGCCACTTTAGCTTCGGCATTCAAATAGCGTCGGACCAGTTTATGTGCAAGGCGGCGACGTTCTGCCACCTTCTCTTTATCCCATTTCATTTTTTGAGCGAGTCGATGTGAAGGCTCTTTTAACAACCGCACGCATCGCCAGTAGACCCACCACTGCGTTAGCGGTAACACAAACACCCGTCTCATATGTGTCATCCAATTGGGAACGGCATCAAGCTCACGTTGAGAAAATTCACTCAATACGTTTTCAACTTTGGGGGCAAAACCCAAAAGCGACCTTGCGCTTTCTTGCTCCATGCCAGCACGCTCCTTCAACTCCTGAAAGCTAGAAATTTCGCCGTGCAAACCACGATTCACGCGGATATACAGGAATCGTCCCAATACCCCGCTGAGTGCCACGATGATCATGCTGTAGAGCGCCACACCCGCGTTGAGAGAGCCAATTTCAAACTTCGAATGAATGAGGATCACCAATGGACCTCCCACTCCCAAGATCATGTGCCCAATCAACCATACTTTGGCTGGCCCCCAGTTGACGGCAAAGCGAAAATGTTTGCGAAGTGGATAGGTAAACACCAGCAACATCATCACCGACCCAATCACTCCCAGCCAGTAGCAGACATCATCTCCTCGTTTGAATAAATCCAATCGATTGACCTGGCGAGCAATCCAAACCAGCATCACCAACGAGGCATAGACAAAGAGATCTTTGGACAGCGCCGGCATCGGCCTTGTCTTGGTTCGGTCACGACGCTCCTTGCCAACATGTGCCGAACTACTCATGAATTGACCTTTCCCTCGGCTTGCTGCACGACGCCGATCCGCATCCTGTCGTTGCGACGAAGTCGGGTCCACACGACTTGAAGCGCGGCCATTACGACCAACAGCCATAGTAATGGATCTGGTTCACCCACAGTTGCGACTGAACACCCGCCTCCCGCACTACCGCTTGCCCCTCCAACTCCACCGTTGGTAACGGTTGGCCCTTTTGAAAGGCCGGCGGCTGTCGCAACGTACATGTTGCCATCAACAGATTTCAAACCGTTCACAAACAAGGAAGGCAAGCTTGCATCCCCGGTGCCACTCACAGAAATCAAGCTCGCCGTGTTGGTGGCCAACGTTAATGAAAACAATCCTTGACCTGCAGTCCCCACATACAAGGTCTGCCCGTCACTCGCCAAAGCGCTTATGCTTACTGTGTCACCTGAATTCAGTATTGGCAATCCCGTCACGCTTCCCCAACTTCCCGCATCAATTCGACTCCGATTCAGGAACCCGTCTCCACCAACAAACACCTCTGAGCCAGCGACTTCCATGCTGGTCAAGATCAAAGCATTTACGAAAGTTGCCTTGGCAATCATTGGCCAATTTGCAGGAGAGGATGGACTGGCCGGATTGAAGTCAGACCCGACAAAAACTGCATTGTCATAAGGTCCAGAATCAGTATTAGACGCATCCTGTGCAGAGCCTCCACCCACATACACCGAGCCACCCGACACGACCAGCGATCTCACGTTGAAATGGTCTCCTGGAGACCTCTCAATTGTTGTGAAGCTGGTTCCCCCGATCAATGGCTGTATCACAAGCGCGCTGTTGGGTACAGTGGATGCACTGATTTTCCGCCCCGAATACAGTGCCTGAGCTCCAACGGCCAACGCACTGACATCATAGGTACCACCGATCGCCGACCAAAGCATCGAGGCGGGCGAATAGGCAAATATCCCCTGATCGGTTCCAGCGTACACCACACTGTGTACTTTGTCCGCAACGATAGAACGGATGCCCTGCACTTGCAGAAACTGAGTTGTGAGCCCTGTCCTGGTCCAAGTAGCACCACCATCAGCACTGGACAGGACATCGGCATAGGTATTGAAGTCTGATGCCGCAATGGCATACAAAGTAGAGCCAAGAAGCGCGACATCCTGCACATTCACATTATCCAAACGCTGACTTGGGGTGGTGATTTTGGAAGGACCACTCAGTGCAGAAGCCGGGCCCTTGCTGGCCAGCAAACTATCCACCCCACTGATGAGACTGCTGTACACGCCAAATTCTGTTGCCCAGAGAACATTGGAAAGTGCCGACGGATCCAATTGCAAAGCACCATTAACAGACGATGTCATCGCAGGAAATGTTGGGCCCGGGACCAGGCTCCCAGGAACAATAGTGACATCATCAAATACGTCCGACACAAAAGCGCCGGTTGGTGTAGACACGACCAGTACCATCTCGTTGTTAGACCCAACTCGTGCAATCGACAAACTACGACATGAATCAGAAACCGGTGCAGCAACCGTACCAGTAACATCCCACGCCAACGGAACCCAGGCCCCAGATACACCCGCACTCAGATCTTTCTTGAAAACGGTCCCCGCCAACGTGCATGCGAACGCCCACTTACTTGGCGACGACACCACCGCCGAAACGGTGTTCCCCGCAATGGCAGACGTAGCGAGCATTGGATCAATAGCTTCGCTATTGATCCAATTGCCATTGCCATCCGGCACGTAAACGACCCCGGCAGAGCCAACCGCAATTTGGCCTCCCATAACACCCAAGGCCGTAACTGTGCTTTGAGCTGGCAATGCGGCCGCGGTTGTCCAGCCCGTATTCGCACTTGTTACGGTAGTTGAATAGACAGACGGTTCGCCATTCACTGCCAAATACAGCGTCGAGTTGGTACTCACCATTAGGTCGATCACACTTGTCGACGTTGAAGGTAAAGCACTCGCCACCAATCTCCATACCGATGTACCGCCGGCAACACTCACATAAACGCCGGTGTCAGTTGCAACATATAGATTGTTTCCAAATGAAGTCATCGCATAAATACG
>CAIOAQ010000145.1 GCA_903856025.1 uncultured beta proteobacterium | reverse complement strand
GGCGCTGGGCAAGAGTTGCTGCTGTTCGGGGTGGTAGGGGACGTAGCTGGTGTTCATCCACCATTAACGATCTCACCCACTTTTGCGTTGTTAGTGAGAACCCTAGTTTCTGCCGCCCAGACTCCTAGACAGTGGCGGATCGCGTTGTTGCATGAACCGGAAGTTTTGAGCCATTCCACCGAATTGGCATGACACTGGACGGTTCTGAAAAACTAGAGGAGTGACACATGATCCGACGACTCCTGATGTTGTGACTGTAGGACTGCACAAGCGCGGTGATCTGGCAAACTGGACACAGCAGCTGAAGACTTCGTTGGAGAAGCAGCCCATCGGAGGATTGGCTACTTTGACTCGATGTGATCCTGCAAGGCCCGCGCCACCTCCATGCACACACTATTCCAATCGCCATCCAACTTCTGACGAAACAATCGTAGAACGCCAGGGTACCAGGGTGAATCGGTGCAATCGTCCATCCATCGCCAGTCGCAACGGTAATCAGGCAGCATCAACCAACACGGCACGCCCATTGCCGCCGCCAAATGCGCTGTCGCCGTGTCTACTGTGATCAGTAAATCCAGTTGACTCAAAATAGCCGCCGTGTCCGAAAAATCAGCAATCTCACTGCCCAGATCCGTGATCGGTTGGTTCTGTGGTGGCGACTTGGCCTCATCTGCGCCATGCCCCTTTTGCAAACTAACAAACGTAACGCCAGAGACCTTCCATAGGGGTGCCAGCGTTTCCAGCGAGTGTATGGAGCGCGATGCATCGTTTGAATGACTCGCGTTGCCGTTCCAGACCAACCCAACGCGAAAGCCCGCTGCCGGTAATCGCGAAGCCCAGTTCGCGATCCATTGCGGTGAAGCAAAAAGATAGGGAATCGAAGCCGGAACATTGTCCAGTGTGGTTTTGAAATGCAGTGGCAAACTCAACAGGTAACACCAATAGTCATATTCCGGTGGAACCTCCGGAACCCAGTCCTGAACGCGTATGCCGACAACCTTATCGGCCAGACCCTGAGCTTCAAATAACGTTGCCAAAGGTTGTTTGCACACCAGTGTCAGTTGTTTAACCCCCTTGGCCTTGAGTAGAGGCAAATAGCGTACAAACTGGATCTCATCACCAAAGCCTTGTTCCGGCCATATCAGCAGAGACTTGTTCTCAAGTGACTCGCCCTTCCATTGACGCAACCACGCCGGGTCACCCGCCACCAGACGACGTGTGCCAACACTTGTCACTCGGTTGAGCGACGAATAGCGCGATTCATAAGCCGGCAAACCTTCGGAGAATCGCCCCCGGCTCAATAACAACAAGCTGCAGTTCCAACTGGCATCTGCAGATTCAGGATCGATAGCGAGCGCCCTCGAATACGCTGCCTCTGCTTCCTGCGTGCGCCTTTGTGTGGTGAGCAATGCCCCCAGATTGGAGTGCGCACTCACCATTCTGGGTTGAGCGTCCAGGGCACACAGGAAGGCGGCTTCAGCCTCTGGCGCACGCCTTTGTTCCATCAGCAACAGTCCCAGATTGGAATGTGCATCGGCAAACGCTGGCTTCACGGCAATGGCACGGCGAAAGGCCATCTCCGATTCTTTGGAGCGCTTTTGCTCCATCAATAGCAAACCCAGGTTGTAGTGCGCTTGGGCATAGTCCGGCTCCAGTGCAATGGCACGCAGGTAGGCCGCCTCTGATTCTTCCGGACGGCATTGATTCTTGAGTAAATTGCCCAGATTAGACAGGGCCTCGGCGTAATCTGGTTGAATTTCAAGGGCGCGCAAAAAGGCTGCCTCGGCTTCAACGAGTCGCCCCTGTTGCATCAGCAGCGCTCCCAGATTGGAATGCGCTACCGCCAAATCAGGCTTGATGTGTATGGCCTGGTGATACGCACCCTCGGCTTCCAGAAGGCGCAGTTGATCTTTGAGGAGATTGCCGAGGTTGTAGTGTGCATCGGCACAGTCAGGCCTGAGCGCAATGGCGTGCAAATAAGCAGCTTCGGCATCTCCGGGGCGTTGCTGCGCTATGCGCAGGTTGCCAAGATGGGAGTGCGCATCGGCATTGTTGGGCTCAAGCGCAATGGCCTTCAAGATTGCTGTTTCGGCCTCGGGCAGATGTTTCTGCATTAATAGCAATGCGCCAAGATTGGCGTGCGCTACCGCAAGGTCACCTTGAATTGATATGGCTTTCACGTAAGCTGCATGTGCCTCCTGCAGGCACTTCAATTCCACCAACAGGTTGCCAAGATTGATATGGGCATCGGTGTGATCAGGCTGCAGCGAGATAACCGTCAAATAGGCATCTCGGGCATCTTGCCGACGGTTTGCAGCTTTGAGCAAAACACCTAGGTTAAAGTATGCATTGGCATAAGTGGGCTCGATGGCGATGGCATACCGATATGCCGCTTCAGCATCTTGGAGCCGTTGCTGCTCCATATACAGCACGCCCAAGTTGTAGTGGGCATCAGCATAGTCAGGATGAATGGCAATAGCCCGCAGGTAGGCAGCCTCGGCAACATCCGCTCGATGGAGAATCGCAGAATAGGCACCACAGTGGCATAGCAGCACGGCATTTTGCGGGTACAAGGCCAGCCCGCGTGCCACGACTTCTAGAGCACTCTTGATTTGGCCATTTCGGTAGAAAGTCAGGCTTTGGGAGATCAAGGAGTCTGCATTTTCACCTCCCACCATACTAATTGCATTGGTGGTATGGGACGGCACGCTCTCAGCTTCGTTCATTTTGGATGATCATTGAAACCGCACATCAGGTTCTCCACATGCTGGTTGAAGGCACTGAAGATCTTTCGCACATAATGATTTTTGTGCTGTAGCACTCCCTCGCAAGCCTCACCATGGATCAACATTGTTGCGTTTGCTTCGAACACCAAAACCCGCCCATCTGGCAATAGTGAGAAGTCCACACCGCAGTAATCCAAATCCAAGATGCGGCCAATTTGGTTGATTGCTTTCATCGCATTGTCGCCAAGAACAGCGCACGGGTCTTCCAAGAACGCACGTTCCTCGTTTAGCTTCCACTGATTGCCTTGCATGTCCGCAGTTTGATAATGCACGATCCAGTTTTGGCTGATCGCAAGGTGGTATGGAAACGCCTGGCGGTTGATAAATATCACCCTGTATTTTCGGAAGTAGCCATCTGCGGATCGGCTATCGACATAGTTGCTGGCGTAATAAACCTGGGAATTGAACAAGTCGACTGTGTGCAAATCAGTCGCTGATTCAACTTTTAAGAGATGCTCGCCACCGTGTGAACCTGCCGGGCGAATGATGATGGGAAACTGAAGCTCACTGGTATTCAAAACAGTTTGTTTGAAACTTTCTGTCTCACAGCACAGGGTATGCGCGCAGACCAGATGATCGATGCCAGAAAGCAAGGCGGGAATGTGGTTGCGGGCGGTTTTTGCAATATTTAATGGAGAGTTCAGAAATGGTTTTTTACATCGTTCGCGAAAGCGGTTCACTGTTGGATCGGTTGTAACGGTCGCATCGCTGTCGCCAATAGCGTTAAACACAATGTCGTACTTGGGCAGGTCGGACATTTGCTCATCGCTGACATACTCCATCATGCAACAAATACGCCTATAGTAATGATCTGGCCACAAGTGATCAATCGGTACGTTACCGTTACCTGAACTCCACAAGATAAGCACGGTCGCATTTGCATGCTCCAATTCGTCTATGAATATTGGCTGTTTTTTATAGGCATAATCTAGATGTTTCTGGGCCTCTGAAGGCTTTCCTTGCCTCAGTAAAATTGCAGCCAGATTTTGATGGGCCTCGATTTGATCGGGGTCGAATTCAAGGAAGTTTCTAAACATTAATGAGGCTTGATCAAAATCTTTTCGAATAAAGTGGATAGCGCCCAAGTTGAACATCGCCATGGCGTAGTCCCCTTTGCATCGCAGTGCTTCTTGATAGCATTCAATTGCCTCATCCAAGCGATTTTGATTCTTGTAGACAACACCAAGATTGTTATGTGCCTCTGCATAGTCTGGCTTAATCGAAATTGCCAGCTTCGCACTCCGTTCGGCTTGCTCAAACTGTTTAAGTGCAATGTGCGCCGCGGCCATATCGTTATACGCCGGCGCAAATTGGCTATCGAGTTTCAGCACCTCCTCATAACAACGAAGCGCCTCTAAATACTTTCTTATTTGTTGAAGCGCACAAGCGTAGTTGAACCATGCATACTTATTTGTGCGATCAAATGTCACGGCCCTTTCATACCATTGGGATGAATCGCCATACTGTTTTTGGTTGCGCAGGATGTTCGCAAAGGCAAGAATCAGCGTTGGATTGTTTGGTTGAATTTCAAGCGCCAATTGCATGAAATTTACCGCATCCTCCCCTTTGCCACATTGCATTGCCAATACACCGCACAGACAGAGTATGTCGGCACTCCTAGGATTTTCCTTGAGCAGCTCGTGGTAGATTGATTCGGCTTGCTCAAGTTGGCCAGCAAAGTGCAAATCTATCCCCTCTTGAAGGCGCAGATCCCGCATTGGCTCTAACGAATCACTCAATTTGGAAAGCTGGTTGGCAGTGTCTATTGGAGTCATGAGAGCATTTCAACCTTTTAACAACGCCACTGGTATACGGTTTTCCGCCCCATCACAGAAAAAAATCAATTTAGGAGTTCGTTGCCGTGGCGTTGCTTCAAAAATTCATTTATCTGCTTTGCTCTGGCTTGTGGCAATGCTCCAAACTCAGTTGCAGGTTTGAGTCGGCGGTCCTGAAAATTATGCTGCCTTCCTGTCCTATTGGGAAATGTGTCACCTCCTTAGATGCAAGTCACCGTTACAAAAGACATGGTGTTATCGGCAGTCGTGCCACTTGGATTGGCTACTGCACAGATTTCTCCCGCTGCTTGGGTTGATACTGTTACGTTGTAAGCAGTACCTGCAGGCAGAATTCCAGGAAATGAAAATCCTCCATTTACATCGATCGGAAGTAACATGCCATTGTTTGCCAAGGTCACGCTCGTGCCGGCACCAAGCCCAGAAACTGTCCCACCAACGGATGCAGTAACCGCACAAGTGACCGTGACATTTCCAATGTTGTCACCCAATGTATCGACCGTTCCGCTGGCGTTAACGACTACACAGTTTGAGCCAGTGGGCTGATTCAGGACTGTGACACTATAGGAATTTCCTGAGGCGATTTGAGTAGCAAACGCGAACGATTGATTGTTTTGGACAGTTAGATTGTCGGCTCCGTTATTTTGCAGAGTCAGCGATAAACCAGCTCCCAAACCACTGACATTGCCAGCGATAGTTGCTTTTCCAGCGCCGCCGCCACAGGCGCATAGAGCCAATGCTGCAGCTGAAACAATAAACAATTTGAGTCTTGATGCTCTCATAATTTTCCTCTCGCACATGATTAAAGATACAAAAACAGACGCTCTGAAATTCACACGACTGAGATCGTCATGGAGTAGATTCAATGTAGTGAGTGACTGCTGCAGCTTGGTATATCTTGGGTAAAACAAAGTAAAGTAGGGTTCTGGACAGTGCTAAGTTCTCCTAGGCCGCAATTCGGATGCCCTCCCTCGGCAGATC
>CAIOAQ010000144.1 GCA_903856025.1 uncultured beta proteobacterium | reverse complement strand
TATTTGTTGATGCGGCCAGAATTTTCGCGCTTTCATGCGGGGTTTCGGAAACCAACACCATTAGCCGACTGCGCGCTTCGGGCCCGAGTAACGGTATTCACTCAACCGATATTGACTCAGCTGTTCAGGGATTTACGCAGCTGCAGCGTATTCGTATGTCCAATCAAGCACTGGCACTTGGCAATGAAACAGCAAACCTATTGGAGCCAAGTAAATTGAACCGATTGGATCGAAAGATCCTTCACGAATCGCTTCGGCAAGCCCAAAACCTTCAATCCAGGCTGCGTCAGACGTACACGATTTGATCGATGTATGCGTTTATTGCTGGCTACTTGGACCGTATCAGAATTCAGCATTGCCGCGATTGCTGCCTTAGGGGAATCCCTGCTAAGGGGTAACCCAATTTCATTCGGGGCCAGTTGAATCCCTTCCAATTCGGTTACAGAGCAGGCAACTTCTGCTACCAAACCCTTGCCTGCAAGACTGAGCATTTTGTGTTACCTTGCGGCCGTCTTTGCTCTGATCATCCCGATAGGAGAACTAGATGAAATTGGGTTTGAAACTTCCTCTGGCGTTTGCCGTTGCATTGGCACTGCTGTTTCTGGCAGGTATTTTTGGCATATTCCGGTTAAATCAGGTCGTCTCGTCCTTTCAGGACGACGTACTTCACCACGTTGAGGGCCACAAGACCGGCTCTCAAGTATCGGCCCACTTTGCGGTCGCCATCCAGGAATGGAAGAACGTCCTGCTGCGAGGCAAGGACCCCAAGGACCAAGAAAAATACTGGAACTCACACACGAAAGAGATGGGCGAAGTCCAACAACTTATGCAAAAGTTGGACAAGGAAGTTGAAGATAAATCACCTATCCAGGCTGACGTCGACCGCCTCGCTGCCGAATTGAAGGCTGTGCAAGAAGCTTATAAGGTGGCATTCGAGGCCTACAAAGCAGCTGACAATGACTTTGCTGCTGGCGACAAGGCTGCAAAAGGAAAAGACCGTGCTGTCAATGAAGCACTGACCAAGTTGCTTGAGGAACTCTCCAAAGCTGAAAACAATGCCACGGAAGAAGCAATCTCCGAAGCCAAAGTTGGCACCCGCGTGTCTCTTATTGTCATGGTACTGGTCACTGCCATAGCCATGGGTGGGGCCGTTTGGCTGAGCCGCCAAATCACTCGCCCTATCGGTGAGGCAGTGGATTTGGCCGAACGCGTGGCTCATGGCCATCTCAACAACCGCATCGATGTAGAAGGTAGCGACGAAACTGCCAATTTATTGCAGTCCCTCAAGGACATGCAGACCAAGCTCTCGACACTGGTGGCCAATGTGCGGCAGGGTTCCGAAGGGGTAGCCACGGCGAGTTCGGAAATTGCTCAGGGTAACCACGACCTCTCGTCCCGCACCGAGCAGCAGGCCAGCGCACTTGAAGAAACAGCAGCCAGCATGGAAGAGTTGGGAGCCACTGTCAAGCAAAACGCCGATTCAGCACGCCAGGCCAATCAGCTCGCACAAAGCGCATCCACAGTGGCAATAAAGGGCGGCGAAGTGGTGGGTCAGGTGGTTGAGACCATGAAGGGTATTAATGAGTCATCACGAAAGATCTCAGACATCATCAGTGTGATCGACGGCATTGCCTTCCAGACCAATATCCTTGCATTAAACGCTGCTGTGGAAGCTGCACGCGCAGGCGAGCAGGGACGTGGCTTCGCAGTGGTGGCCTCCGAGGTTCGCTCACTTGCCGGTCGAAGTGCGGATGCAGCAAAGGAAATCAAGCAACTCATCAATGCAAGTGTAGAGCGTGTCGAACATGGCACAACCCTAGTGGATCAAGCCGGCGTAACTATGACAGAAGTGGTGTCCAGCATCCGACGGGTGACCGACATCATGGGCGAGATAAGCGCAGCGAGCTCTGAGCAGGCCAATGGGGTCTCTCAAGTTGGCGAAGCGGTGACCCACATGGACCAGGCCACGCAGCAGAATGCCGCGCTGGTGGAAGAAATGGCCGCAGCGGCGAGCAGCCTCAAGAGTCAGGCGCAGGAACTCGTGCAGTTGGTTTCGACCTTCCAAATTGATGAAGACGCCCACCGCACTACGGCCAAGGCGCTGGTGCGCTCGACCGTGTTGAAAGCCACACCATTCAAGGGTGCAGAACGCCGCAACGACGCTACCGCGGCACCCAAACCCGCCCAGCCCAAGCCAGCAGCCAAAGCCGCAAGCCATCTGCTGGCGCCCAAAGTCAGCGCCAAGGCGACACCAGCTGGCGGCGATGACGATTGGGAAACCTTTTGATGTAACCCGCAATTGTCATATGACTCTACTGCCAGAAAACAGGTGCAGTGGTGCCTGAGCAACCTGACACGCAACTGTTGGCGCTTGTAGATGTGCTGACCAACCTACGCGATTCATTGGTGCAGGCCACTACCGATTTGAAAGACCACATGGCTGATTTTCCCTCGACAGAGCGTGACGAAGTGATGGTGCAAGTCGAACGATATCTCGCAAGAATCAAAGAGCGTGAACGCGGAACCTTTGAATAACTTTCTCACGGTCTAGTTTTGCCTATCAACTTTGAGTGGCTGCTTTGTGGCGGCAATTTCAAAGAGCCGAAGGTCTCCTGTCAGCCCTTCAGAGTCATTCCCGGCCGAAATCCCAACGACGCCTGACACCACAAAGCAGCTCACCAAGTCGCCACCCCGGCGGATGCCCGTCATGATTTTTCGAGTTGTCATCAAGGTTTCACAGAGCCTCCCTATCGTTGAACTGCTTGACGCACTTTCAACTCAAGGACTCCCTTATGAATCAACGCTCCCTTTATCGCTTTCCACTCCTCGCCACAGCCAGCGCTTGCGCCGCCATGCTCAGCGCCTGCGGCGGCAGCTCGTCTGCCGCGACCACCAACGGTGCGGTGATTGGCAGCTATTTCCAGAACGCCAAGGTGTGCCTGGACCTCAATAACAACGGCGTGTGCGATGCCGGTGAGCCCAGCACCACCTCCAACAGCCAAGGTCAATACAGCTTGCCTGGCAACAATGCCGCTGTTGTTGCCGAAATTCTTCCTGGTGCCATCCGCTTTGACCCGGCAACCAACACCTCCACGCCGATCACCGCCAAGATCGTTCTGCGTGCGCCCAAAGACGCACCTGGCATCGTCAGCGTGCACTCCACCAGTGTGGTGTCTGAAATGGAAGCCAACAACCTGTCTCTTGCCGATGCCAAGACCAAGGTGGCCGTCACGCTGGGCGTGAGTGTAGGCAACCTGCTCTCGGACTACAACAGCCTTTCAGTCGGTAACGCAGACAAGGTCAAACTGAGCGCCGCCACCGACGATGGCCTGCAACGGATTCAAACCGCCATTGCCGCCGCCAAATCCGGCGAAGACATGAAAAAGCTGCTCTCCAGCGCCAGCAACACGCTGGACAAGATCAAGACCGTGGTGGTGATCTATGCGGAAAACCGCAGCTTCGACAATCTTTTTGGCCTGTTTCCAGGCGCCAACGGCATCAGCAACGCGATGAAGACACCTGCGAGCTACCAGCAGCTTGACCGCGACGGCAAGACCGTGCTGGCCACATTGCCCCCGGTCTACTCCACCGCCGACAGCGCCTGGTCCTTCGTCGCCGGCTTGCCCAACAAGCCTTTCCAGATTGATGCCGCACAACCGGGCGGCGCACCCAGCGGCATTGCATCCAGCATCACCTCCCCGGACCTGGTTCACCGCTATTACAACAACCAGATGCAGATCAATGGCGGTGCCAACAACATGTTTGCCGCGTTCTCGGATGCAGGCGGCTTGTCCATGGGGTACTACGATGGCTCCAGCATGGCCATGTGGAAGCTCGCGCAGCAATACACCCTGTCCGACAACTTCTACATGGGCGCGTTCGGCGGCTCTTTCCTGAACCATTTCTGGCTGGTCTGTGCCTGCACACCGTCCATTGCGACACCGCCTGCGGGCCGGGTGTCTGTGGTGGACCCTGCCACCGGCTTGTTGGCCTTCAAGACCAACCCGCCCACCAGTGCCTTGAGCGCGGCACCTGGCACGGTTTACCAAGGTGACTTCAATTTCACGCCGGTCGACAGCAGCACCAACCTGAGCTACGCCATCAACACCACGCAGCCACCGTTCCAGCCCAGCGGAACCGCCCCGGCAGCCGGTGGCAACACGCTCCTGGCCAACCCCGCAGCCACAGGTGGCGCAGCGGTCTTGACGGCCCAGACCAGCAAAACCATCGGTGACACCTTGACCGCCAAGGGCGTGAACTGGGCCTGGTACGCCGGGGCATGGAATGCGGCAACAACCGACGGCACACAGGCCTCGACGGCGGCACGCACCGTCATTTACAACGCCGCCACAGGGGCCGCCAACTTCCAGCCCCACCACCAGCCGTTCAATTATTTCTCGCGCTTTGACCCCACCACCACCGCAGGCCAAGCTGAACGTGCAGCCCACCTGAAGGACTACACCGACTTGACGGCTGACATCAGCAGCGGCAAGCTGCCCCCCGTGGTGTTCTACAAACCGCAAGGCAGCCTGAACCAGCACCCAGGCTATACCGACGTGATGTCGGGCGATGCCCATATTGCCGATGTCGTAGCCAAGTTGCAGGCCAGTCCTCAGTGGAAAGACATGGCCATCATCGTGACGTATGACGAAAACGGCGGATTCTGGGACCACGCAGCGCCACCCAAGGCCGACCGTTGGGGCCCAGGCAGCCGCATTCCGGCCATCATCATCTCGCCTTATGCGAAAAAAGGCTATGTGGACAGCACGCCCAACGACACCACGTCCATTCTCAAGTTCATCACCCGCCGCTTTGGTTTGGACCAACTTCCAGGTGCACGCAAGGTGGTGAGCGACCTGTCCACCGCTTTTGACCTGAGCCAGCCTTAAGCGTCAGGCCGCCTTTCTTGTCTTTATTCGGCCTCGAACTTCGCGTAGTACTGCGCCACTGCCGGTGTCTGGGCCATGCGCTGCAGGTGGGCATTCAGCAGCGGGGCAACTTGTTCCACGAGGTCGGTGGGGATGTGGTCCAGGCGGCCGGAGTTGAGGCCACGCACAAATACAAACACCTTCAGGTCGGCAATGGTGAGGCGGTTGTCGGCAAAGTACTCGCCGCCATGGGCTTGCAACTGCTTTTGCAGCCAGCCCAAATAGAGCGGCAGGGGTCCATTGGCCAGTGCTGTTCGCGCCTCTTTGAGCGCATCGCCCGTCAGGCCGAAGCTGGTGCCCAGCTTGACGTTGGCATCTTCCACGCCATCCATCACCTCATCGCAGAGCAGGGCCTGGTACGCATCAACCGGGTACAAACCCGCCAGTTTGCCTACGTAGCGGGTGATGGCGTCGCTCTGGGTCACTTGCACGCCGTCCACCTGCAAAGTCGGCACCTGATTCAAAGGGGTGGACTTGCGCACCTCGGCAAAGTCGGCAAACGCAAAGCGGTGGTCTTCAAATGCAATGCCGCCGATGTGCATGGCCAGGCGGGCTGGTTCGCCGCGCCCGCCGTGGATGTCGAAATAGGTCAGTTTGAGTTGGCTCATGGTGGTTTCCTTAAAAAATGTGAACGTGAAATGGCTCAACTGGCAGATGCTAGCGCCCGGGTCAAAGTCCCCGCTGCCAGCTGGGTCGAAGGGCGGCCGATTCCGGGTGGCGCATGGCCTCGGTCACCTGGGCCAGCAGACGGTCTTTTTCGGCACCCAGCACACCTTTCAACACCAGCCAGTTGGACGCATGGTCGCTGCGAAACACGGTTCGTTTGAGCTCCAGCGCCTGCAAAAATGCCAACATCTCGGCAAACAGCGCGGGTTGGTCGAGCGGCTCCCACTGCGGGAAATGCTGACGAAAACGGGCCTCGCCCTGCGGAAAACTCACCACCAGCGTGGCCAAAAATTCAGGTTGTGTCTGGTTGATCAGCCGCGCCGAGTTGGTGGCATGCTGCTTGGACAACACACTGCCACCCAGCCCATTGAGCAACATCACCGAGCGGGTGATGCCCGCCGCGCCAAGTTTGTCCAGCGCATCGCGGGTCGAATCAAAGGTTTCACCCTTGTTGACCCGTTGCAGCACCTCGTCGTCACCCGACTCTGCGCCCACATAGGCCAGCGACAAACCGGCCGCGCGTAGCTCTTGCAGCTCGGCCACCGTCTTGTTGCGCAGGTTGCGTGGCAGGCAATAGCTGGAAATGCGCCGCACACGAGGCAAGTGCGTTTTGATGGCCTCAAGCAGCGTCATCAGCCTCCGGGTGGACAGCGCCAAGGCATCCCCATCACCCAAAAACACCCGCTGCACCTGGTCAGCAAATTGTTCACCGCAGCCACGCAGGGCGGTCAGGGTTTCGTCCTCGTCGCGCAAGGCAAACTTCTTTTGCGGTGCGGTGTACATCTCGCAATAGGTGCACTTGTTCCACGAGCAGCCATTGGTGACCGGCAAAATCAGCGACTCGGCCTCGCTCGGTGGGCGAAACACCGGGTTGATGTAGCGGATCGGGAAAACGGCGTTCACTGGTGTCACGCCACTTTGATGGCATTGCCGAACGCCACGCGGCCACGCACCAGGTCGGCCTCGGGCTTGGGGTCGGGGTAGTACCACACGGCATCGGTCAGCATTTCGCCGTTGATGATCAGCGAGTAATAACTGGCCTGGCCCTTCCAGGCGCAGCTGGACCTGTGGTTGCTGAAGGTGACGTACTCTTTCTTCAGCGTACTTTCTGGAAAGTAGTGGTTGCCATCGGCCAGCACGGTGTCGTCGCTCTCGGCGATGACGATGTTGTTCCAGGTTGCTTTCATGGGTTTGAGTTTCTCAGGGGTTCAAGTAGTGCGGATTGGATCACAAGGCAGCCTGCCATGCTTGTGCTGGACAGGCAAAATAGCGCCATCACACCGTCCTGCGGCCTTCATCACCACAGCCTCATTGGGCACACATTCCATGAACGATTCACATTTTTACCCTATCGGAACCCCCGGTCAGCCTTGGGGGCCGGCAGAGCTGACCCAGTGGCGCGCGCGCCAGGTGCGCCAGCGCAGTTATGCGGACGAGGTGTTGCGCTGCATCGATCGTTTGCGTGAGATCTTTGACGTGTCCAGCTATGGCGAGGTGGTTTATGGGGACGAGCGTTTTCCCCTGATGGTCATCCGCAGCCGCAACTGGCAGCCTCTTTTGCCCACCGTGCTGGTCACCGGCGGCGTGCACGGCTACGAAACCAGTGGCGTGCAGGGCGCGCTGCGCTTTGTGGATGAACACGCTCAAGCTTACGAGGGGCGGGTGAACCTGCTGGTGGTACCGTGCGTGAGCCCGTGGGGGTACGAGCGCATCCAGCGCTGGAACTTTGACGCCATCGACCCCAACCGCTCGTTCCGTGAAGGCAGCCCGGCGCAAGAATCTGCCGCTTTGATGCGCCTGGTTGCGCCCCTGCGCGGGCAGTTTATGGCACACATCGACCTGCATGAAACCACCGACACCGACGCGTCGGAATACATGCCCGCAGTGGCCGCGCGGGATGGCAAACCCTTGGAGTTTCATAGCATTCCTGACGGCTTTTATCTGGTGGACGACACGGCCAACCCGCAGCCCGCTTTCCAGCAGGCCATCATCCAGGCGGTGGAGCAGGTGACCCACATCGCACCGGCAGACACACAGGGTGGCATCATCGGTTCACCACTGGTGGCGCATGGGGTGATCCAATACGCCATGCAGGCGCTGGGTTTGTGTGCGGGCATCACCGGTGCGCGTTACACCACCACCACCGAGGTCTACCCCGACAGCCCCCGCGCCACGCCTGAGCAATGCATCGCAGCGCAGGTGGCGGCGGTGTGTGCTGCCCTGAAGTTTGTGTGCTGAATTGCCCAGCCTAATGCAGCAGGATGCGGTTCTGTAGCATCGGGCTCTTGTACACCTGACCGTCGAGCAGCGTGGCTGATTTCAACAGTTGAGGTGAACCCAGGCCGGTGGCCACAGGACAAGCGCCGTTTGCGCGGTATTGCAGTGCGGCGGCCAAACGCGCTTCTGCCGGGTCGCCCAGGGCGTGACCAAAGTCGTCGCCCACCGAGCAACCGGGAAACACGGCGTTGGTGTTCAACGACCCCGCCAGCGCCACCGAGCTGTTCGCGGGGGCAAACCCGTCAGGGTAGTCGCCAAATCCGGCGTTGTTCACGCCCTTGAACTCGATCGAAAAGTAGGTCGTGCCACAGTTGTCTTGCGGGTAAAAGCCGTAAGGCTTACCGCAGGTGGTGGAGCCGATCTGAATCACCTGAACGCCCGCACCACGCAAGCTGTTCATCACCGACTCGCTGGCAGAACAGGTGTCCGGTCCGGTCAGGACATAGACCCGGGCCAGCCCCAAATACGGCAGGGCGGTGCCCGACCTGGCGCTGAAACCAACCGCGGTGGTCTGAAACGGCACGGGTGCAATGGCCGCCCCCGTGACCGGATCGAACGATTTGTGTTTGTCGTTAAAGGTCAGCAATTCAAAAGTTTTACCGGCGGTTTGCACGGGCCCGGCGACCATGTACGCGAGCTCGCTGGCGATGGTCAGGTAGCCGCCGCTGTTGTAGCGGATGTCGATGACCAGGTCAGACACGCTCGCGGCCTTGAGCTGGGTCACCGCGCTGATCAACTGCGCCTCAGCGGTGGCCATGTGGTCGTTAAAGAGCATGTAGCCTACCTGGCCGCCCGCCAAGGTGCCCACGCCTTGCACGGGTGTTGACGTGACACTGCCAGTCACCATGGTCACGCTGCGTGTGGCGGTGGCCCCCAGATCCTGGACCACAAAGGTGTGTGACTCGCCCACGTTGGACGGAAACAATCCAGCATTGATAACGGTGACGCCAGCATGGGTGTTGTCGTTGACCAAATCAACACCATCCACCCACAAAACCTGCGTACCCCTCGCCAGCGCGACGGTGGGTTGGGTTGCTGGTGTATTGGGGTCGGTATAGGCAACCACCACACTGCGCGGAACGGATGGACTTAACAGCGACCAGGTCACACCATAACCCGCCTGAACGCCGCTGCCCGACAAGGCCTCCCACACCGATGTGGCATAGGTAAAGTGGAACTTGTCCTTGGACGCACCGCTGGGGCTCAAATTGGGGGTCTTCAATGCTTTGAAATAGCTTGCGGTATCGCTGTAGTTGGCAGGTGCCGGGTAGGGCACTTCGCTGTACCAGAGGTACAAGTCGTTGGTCCACGCAGCAAGCCAGTTTTGTTCGTCCAGCAAGCTCCCTTGACGATCTGTGTAGGCCTGCCCCGTGTAGGCATCAACGCCATGACGCGGCACCGCACAGCTTTGCGCCAAGGTGGCCGCCGCTGGCAAACCGGCAAAACCTGTGACGACAGGCGTGCCCCCGCTACCACCTCCGCCGCCGCAACTTGCGATCAACGCGGACGCGATGAGTGTGATTGCGCTTCGCAGAAAAAATCGCGTGTTCATGTTCGCTGGCTTTGTCATTGGAGAAAAATTGTTGGGTTGTTGACCTGTTGGAGTTTATGCGGACTGGCACAGCATCCTGTGCGAGTTTGAACTTCGATAGGCTACGTCGTGCCTCGTCTGTTCGATATCGCACAGCGCAGCAGGCACGGATGACGACAAACTGCTCGGATGATTTCCCCGCTCGCTTGCGCGGCCTGTGCATAAAATCTTGCCACCGGGGGATCTGTAGCCAACAAGGAATCCACATGCAAATCGACACCCGTGCATTCATAGTCCGCGAAGGCGACGAGGTGGACCTTGGCCTTTGGGCCACGAACGTCAAACCGCTGTGTAAGTCGATGAAGGCGTACAGCAACAAGCTGCAGGACCATGTTGAACGTTTAAGCGACCAGCAGCGCCTGCTCTACGCGTCGAACCAGCACGCCTTGCTGCTGGTATTTCAAGCGATGGACACGGCCGGCAAGGACGGCGCGATTCGCCACGTGATGTCGGGTGTCAACCCGCAAGGCTGCCAAGTGTTCAGCTTTCAGCATCCGAGCGCGCAAGAGCTGCAGCACGACTTCCTCTGGCGCAGCACCCGTGACCTGCCCGAGCGTGGCCACATCGGCATCTTCAACCGCTCGTACTACGAAGAGGTGCTGATCGTGCGCGTGCACCGCAGCCTCTTGCGCGGCGAAGGCCTGCCCGATCCCGCTGACGATGAATCGGTGTGGCACGGCCGCTATCGCTCGATCGTCGACCTGGAAAGGCACCTGCACGCCAACGGCACGCGCATCGTCAAGGTGTTCCTGCACCTGTCGAAGGAGGAGCAGCGCAAGCGCCTGCTGGCGCGCATCGACGAGCCCGACAAGAATTGGAAGTTCAGCGCGGCCGACATCACCGAGCGCAAGTTTTGGGATGCGTACATGCAAGCCTATGGCGAGGCCTTGAGCGCCACCAGCACGGCGGACTCGCACTGGCACATCGTGCCCGCCGATGACAAGGACAACGCGCGGCTGATCGTGTCGCAGATCGTGCTCGACGCGCTGGAAGGCCTGAAATTGAGTTACCCGGCGGTCGGCGCGGCGCGGCGGCAGGAGCTGAAAACGATTCGTAAGCAACTGGAGAAGTGAGCCGGTGCAAGTGTGTTGCGCTCGCCAGCGTTGGCGCAGCGCTTGTCAATGTGGGTGAGCCCTTGGGGGAAGATGAACGCATGAACAAGTCGCAAGATAGCCAAGGCGAGTCGGCCTCGGAGCGCATCTCGAACAAGATCACCGAACTTGGGGGCTGGCGTGGGGAAACGCTCGGCAGGATGCGCAAGCTCATTCAGCAAGCAGACCCTGATGTGTTGGAAACCTGGAAATGGATGGGTACGCCGGTGTGGGAGCATGACGGCATCCTTTGCACGGGCGAATCCTACAAGGACAAAGTGAAGCTGACCTTCGCCAAAGGCGCGGCGCTGCAAGACCCGGCGCACCTCTTCAACGCGAGTCTGGACGGCAACGCACGCCGCGCCATCGACATCCACGAAGGCGAATCCGTTGATGAGGCGGCCTTCAAGGCGCTCATTGTCCAAGCCGTTGCGCTTAACCGTGCTGGCAAGTCGAAAGCCTAGAACGACGACCCCGGCTCGCTCAGAAACGCCAGTTCCTCCGCGCTGGAGCTGCGCCCCAGAATCGCGTTGCGGTGGGGGAAGCGGCCAAAGCGATCGATGATGGCTTGGTGCCGAAGCTCAAAGCTCAGGTTGTCTTCCATGCCCGGCTGCGAAAACAGTGCCACGGCTTGCGCATGCACCAGCGCGGACTCGCTGTGCATGTAGGGCATGTAGGCAAACACACGCTGCGCGGTGTGTAAGCTGCCGTCTTGCCCGCTGGCAGCCAGTTCCTGCGCCAGAGCCAAGGCCAGCGCGTCCAGCGCAAAGGCGCGCGGCGTGTCGCGGTACACATTGCGTGAAAACTGGTCCAACACGATGATCTCCGCCAGCCGCCCCTGCGGCGTTGCGCGCCAGGCAAACAGCTCGCACCGCGCGGCGGCCTCCAGCGTTGCGCCAAACCGGCTGCGGATGCTCTCATCCAGCGCCGCGTCTTTGACAAAGTGCTGCTTGGAGGTCAGCTCATCGAACCAGAAGTGAAGGATGTCTTGGGTTTGCATGAAGGCAAGGATAACCCTGTGCCTTTGCACCCAATGTGGGTGGGGTCGTACCCAAATCGGGTTTGTCATGGTTTGAATGCCAAATCAGCCTCTAGCCCTTTTCCAATAAGGGTGAGCAGCTACTGAAAGCGAAGCGACATGCGGCAACATACCGTGCAACCAGGCCATTGGCGGCGATCCGGCTCGCGGATCAGGGTCATGACCTTGGTGGTGATGATGTCCACCGCCGCCATCTCCGGCCCGATGGAGGCCAGCACCTCGCGCGGGACCGTCGATTTGCCACTGTCGCCCGCTTGGGCCTTGGCACTCACATCTGCGCGGGCGCAGCGGCTTCGTCCATCCAGAACACCTCCCACTGGTGGCCGTCAAGGTTGGCAAAACCGTGCTGGTACATGTAGCCATGGTCCTGTGGCGGGTTGGGGGTGGTGGCACCCGCAGCAACGGCCTTGCGTACCACCTCTACGGCCTCAGCCCGGCTGTCCAGCGAGAGGGCAATCAGCACCTCGGTGCTTTGGTGTGCATCGACAATATGCTTCTTGGTGAAACCCTGAAAAAACGGCTCCACCAGCAGCATGGCGTAAAAGTTTTCACCGATCTCCAGGCAAGCCCCTTTGTCGTTGGTGAAGCGTGGGTTAAACGTGAGGCCCAGGGCCTTGAAGAAAGCCTGTGAACGGGCCATGTCCTTGATGGGCAGGTTGACGAAGATTTGCCGGAACATGCTGGGTTCTCCTTTCGCGTTGCAAAAGGGCATGCTACTTGCGGCACAGACGTGTTGTGGGCGTGGTTTGGAATAGCCGCGTGCGTGACAGGGTTGGCGCTTTACGGGGGCAAGTGCATTGGCAATCACTTGGGTCCCGTCACAGAGAGTTTGTCTGCGAGTTGCGTGGCCACTGGCTGTGCCTGAGGTGCTGTTGAATTATTGACTGGCCTTGCCTTTGCCAGTATCCGGTGTTTTTGACGATTCTTTGTCGCCCCACTTGGCCGTAAATCCAATGGCGCGCTTGGCCGGTGATGGCCGTTCCATCAGGCTGCGCAAGGCATCAATGATCTCGGCCAGCGAGTTGTCATGATGGCACCATGTTCGGTGAAGGCGAAGGGGAGCTTTCTGCGGCAAACTCGTCGGATGAGAGCTGGAACATGAAATCTGCGGGGAAACGGTCTGCATTGCGCTTGGCCTGCTCGTTGAGCCGTTTGGTGTCCACCTCATAAAGTTCAGCCAAATCTGAGTCCAACAGGACGCGCTGACCGCGAATCTCCAGAATGCGTCCACCCAGTGCCTGGGGTGTGGCGCTTGCTTTAACTGGAGCGGTTTTGCTGGGGTTGGGTGTTTGCATTGCACGCCTGCCGTTTTGTGGGGAGGTCTGGATTTGACGGGTTTTTATATGAGAAATGATCCTCTAGCCCATGTAGAACGTGCGCAAGCAGCTTCTGAAGTTATAGCAAATTGGCGTGCCCAAGCCAAGATGAGAAGATGATGCTTCACCCCGCCTTGCGGGCACTGCTGGTGGCCTTGGGTTTGGTGGTTGGCACCACCAGGCCAAAGGCATCGGCCAAACGTTGGGCTTGCTTGGCAGACTGCTCCAAGGCCTTTTGCATGGCCTTGGGCGACAGGATCAGTCGGCTTGGCTGAGTTTTTGCAGTTTGTGCCATGTTGCTGGTTCCGATACAGAGAGTTTGTTGGCGAGTTGCGTGGCCACTGGTAGCGCTACTTGCTTGTTGAATGCGTTTAGATGCACAAAAGTGTTTGTTGCCATATTTCCCTTTTTTATTTTTGAGAGCACCGTTGAGTGTTCACTTTCCCCACGAATCCCTCAACCCCACCGCCAAATTAAACACCGGCTTGGAGCCTTGAATGTGGTCAATACGATCCGCCACAAAGTAGCCGTGCCGCTCAAACTGGAAGTGCTGGCCTGGCAGGGCGTTGGCCAGTGACGGTTCCACGATAGCCGTGATGACTTTCAGGCTGTTCGGGTTCAGGCTTTCCAGGAAGTCTTTGCCGCCTGCGTCGGGCTGGGCGTCCAAAAACAGGCGGTCGTACATGCGCACTTCGGCGTTCACGCCGTCGGCCACGCCCACCCAGCTGATGGCGGCTTTGACCTTGACGGTTTCGCTGCCGGGGGTGCCGCTCTTTGTGTCTGGAACGACTGTAGCCCTCACACTTGTTATGTTTCCTGCTTCGTCTTTTGTAGCGCCTGTGCACTCGATGACGTAGCCGCCTTTCAGGCGCACTTTGTTGCCAGGGAAGAGTCGCTTGTAGCCCTTGGGCGGCACTTCTTCAAAGTCTTCGCGCTCGATACACACTTCTTTGCCCATGGTGAAGTGGCGTGC